>WTBX01000393.1 GCA_013138855.1 Methylococcaceae bacterium | reverse complement strand
GAAGGCATTTCAACCGTTTCTTTCTCAATTGGAAATTCCACATCTAACATGACGCACCTTTATGATTCTGTTTTTTCCGACTGTAATTTTTGAAGATAATCCTGCATATCTTCATTATTGACGCGCTGATAAATCGACTCCACCGATAAAGTTAAATCAATTGATTCAAATGTAACTTCATCGCCTAAAAAGTAATGTTCTGAAAACCAATTATTACTTCTACGACAGACTTCAACATCCACCTGATTTTGCTCAATCAAAACATATTCTTTTAACTCTGGAATAGTTCGATAAGCATTCATTTTGGTGACTTTATCACGGCGACGAGTAGATTTTGATAAAACCTCGATAATGATAATGGGCGAATCAGTGTAATAATCATCACCCTCATCATCGTTGCAAGCGACTAAAACATCAGGGTAATAAAAATCACCCTCTGCTTTTACTTTTAAATCAGCAATAAATGTTGCACATGGTGTATTTTCTAAATGATTACCAAATAATCTGGCAATATTAGCACTGACAATATTATGCTTACGGCTTGCACCCGCCATTGCATAAACCTCACCATCAATATACTCATGCTTAATGTCACTGATTTTTTCACCTTCTAAATAATCAGCTTCACTAATAAAATGCTTTTCCGCTAAATTTGCAACCATAATGCCCTCTCTTTTATTCTCGTAGACAATAAATTAAAATTTATAACCTCTATGTGCGGCAACAATGCCTTGGGTCATGTTGAAATATTCGCAACGCTCGAAACCTGCGTCTTCCATCATTTTTTTCAATTCATCTTGCTTAGGATGCATACGAATAGATTCGGCTAAATAACGATAACTTTCTTCATCTTTAGCAACGATTTTACCGATTTTAGGTAATAATTTGAATGAATAAAAATCGTAAACGGTTTCTGTAATTTTATCGGTAGGATGCGAGAATTCCAAAATCAGTAAACGTCCACCGGGTTTTAAAACACGCAGAATGGAACGTAAAGCGGCATCTTTATCGGTGACATTACGCAAACCGAAAGCGATGCTGACGCAATCAAAGGTATTGTCTGCAAACGGTAAGCATTCAGCATTCACTTGTGCGTAGCGAATATTGCCTGTTAAGCCTTTGTCTATTAAGCGGTCACGTCCTGTGCGTAGCATTTCTGAATTAATATCGGCTAAAACGACTTCGCCAGTTTTTCCGACACGCTTTTCAAATTGGATAGTTAAATCGCCTGTACCACCTGCTAAATCCAGAACTTTATCGCCACTGCGAACATTAGTGAGTTGAATGGCAATATGTTTCCAGACTCTATGAATGCCCAATGACATTAAGTCGTTCATGACATCATACCTAGCGGCTACGGAGTCAAATACACCGCGCACTAGTTTAACTTTTTCGTCCGTGTTGACTTGTTTATAGCCGAAGTGTGTGGTGTTTTGATCTGTCATAATTTTAAAGCTCCTCTCGCTCCAGCAAAAGAATATGTGTTGATTGTGATGCAGCTTCACGCTGGAGCATGAAGCTAAGAATATTAAGTCGTGCGGCTTTGCCCTGAGGTTTCTACCTCAGCAAGATAGGTTCCCCATAAGGTATCATAATCTTTACCCAGTTTATAAAGTAGTTCCCAAGTATAAATGCCGCTTTTATGTCCATCGGTAAACGTGGGAGCAATACCATAGTTGCCAACAGGTTTTATTTCGCTAATGCCAATATCTTGTTTGCCGACTTGCAAAATTTCCTGTCCAGGAGCATGACCTAAGGCTTCCGCCGAAGGCGTGAATACTCTTAAATATTCACAGGGTAAATTAAAAGTATTGCCATCGTCAAAACTAACTTCCAAAACTTTGGAGACTTGGTGTAGTTTAATTTCAGTGGGTTGGCAATTTATTGAGTCGGCTTTTAAGCGCATGGTTATTTATATTTTAATCAGTAGGTTTTTTTTCTTCAGCTTGAAGATAAACAGCATTATCCTCTCTTTTGCCGACAGCAATAACAAAAATAGTAACTTCTTGATTATTAACCTCATAAACAAGTCGATAACCTGAAGAACGAAGTTTTATTTTATAGGCACAATCAAAGTTACGCAGTCTATTAGCAGGAATTTCAGGTGATTCTAAACACTTTTTTAGTTTCTTTTTAAATTGAGACTTTATGCTATTATCTAATTTATCCCATTCCTTTTTAGCTTTAGGAATAAATTTTAATTTATAGCTCATCCAGAGTCACTTCAATTGCATTAACTTTTTCAGGTTGTCTTTGTTTTACAATCTGTCCTAATTCATAGTCTTCAAGAATGTCTAAAATTTCAGCCCATTCTTTGTAAGGTAAAACGACAGATTGTTTATGAGCATTCTCATCAATAATATAATTTGGGTGGAGTTTTAACATAGTTTTATCTCCTAATTTGAATAAATTAGTCTAACTTAAGTATCGGCAATTTCATTGATGATTTCATTTTTAATAAAGACTAAATTTTTATAAATTAATTTTAAGTCGTTTATTTTAGTGGCATCGAAATTTTCTGAAATAAAATATTGATATTTTGCAGTTTTTAACTTTTCTAAAATTACAAAATGCCAACTGCCTCCGATGACATAAGCCCCTTTGATATGAGTCCAGTTATTTAATTCAACCGCACTAATGAGTTCTGCTAAAAGTTGCGGTCTTGGGTTGCCGTATTCTTCACTGCGTTTAAATTCTTGAATAAAAAAATATGGCTTTTCACTTTGAAATAAGCCTTTTGAAATAACAAAATCAACTGTGCCATTTAAAATAAATTTATCGGTACTATAACGCATGGGTAGCTCATAAAATCCGCGTATTTCTTCATCTTTTAAAATAAAGTTGATTTTATTGAGCAGTGGGCTAATCAGGTATATTTTTAAATCTTCTTCGTTGTAATCATCAATTAAACCACTATTTTGTTCGATTAAATTTTCTAAAAACTCAACGGTTTCTGAATTTAAGTCTATCTCGTTATTAAACCAGTCATTAAACTTGTTATTAGATAATTTTTTTTCAATATCAAACAGGATTTTTAAATCGCTTTCTCGGATTTTACTGTACTGATAGGTAGGAATAGAGCTGTCATGATGTTCCGTTAAAGCCGTTACCTTTTCCTTTAACTCATTTATTTCTTGTAATAAGCTTAATTCAGTTTCGGTTTTCATTTTAAAATAGCAGATGTAAGTTTAAGACTAACATTTTAAAGCAGGGCAGTTACATTCATACCAACACTTTTATCCCAGCTTAAGTTGATAGCTAAATTTATGCTCAGGAATTTAAGTGGAATTTATTAAACAGCTTCTATTTCATACCCTAGCTTTGTGTATGTTCAATAAATGA
>WTBX01000191.1 GCA_013138855.1 Methylococcaceae bacterium | reverse complement strand
AGTCCCCCTCTTAAAAAAAGAGGGGTTAGGGGAGATTTTATTAAATAAATCCCCCTCAATCCCCCTTTTCCAAAGGGGGAGGTGAATACTTACATTTGAGGAGTCGTCTGGAAGACGACTCTCCTTTAAAACTCCACGCCTTGTGTGGCTTTAATCCCTTGGCTATAAGCATGTTTAATTGGCTGCATTTCCGTTACGGTATGCGCGACTTCAATCACCTCTGGTGCTGCATTTCGACCTGTTAACACTAAGTGCATCCATTCAGGTTTTTGCTCTTTAATAAAGGTTGCAATCTCTTCGCCAGAAATCCAGTTGTAACCACAACAATAATTAATTTCATCTAGTAAAACAAAATCAAATTCTTCGGACAGAATTTTTTGTTGGGCAAATTCCCAAATTTCTCGGCTGGTTTTTATATCTTGTTCAGGATTTTTAGTATCCCACGTAAAACCATCCCCTAAAGTATGCCACTCAATATTATCAAAACGCTCAGAGGCTTTTTGTTCGCCTGTTTGCCATTGACCTTTAATAAATTGAATGACGCAAACCTTCATCCCCCAACCTGCGGCTCTAAATACCATCCCAAAAGCACTGGAAGATTTACCTTTACCTGTGCCTGTATGAACTAAGGTTAAGCCTTGTCTTTTATCGCGTGCTTTCATGATAACCACCCCGCCATAACTTCAGGCGCACTGGAAAAATACCAATGCACATAAGATGCACGAACATTTTTATAACGTACCCCTTTATCTCCGCGATTAAGATTAAAACAAGGTTCTAAGCCCTCATCGTTTTCACGCGAGGAATGATGAAACTCATGCCCTCTAATACCGCTGTCTTCGTCACGATAACCTAAAGAAACCAAACGCTTTTCCATTACGGAAACATAAGGAAAAATTCCCGCCATAGGCCAGCGTTTTCCCTCTAAATCAACCAACTCTTTTCCTAATAACATTGCCCCGCCACATTCAGCTAATACAGGCTTTCCCGCTTCAATTAATTTACGAATAGATGTCCAGCTAGGAGATTTAGATAACGCTTCGGCATAAAGTTCAGGATAACCACCTGGCAACCATAGTGCATCAGTATTTTCTGGCAGAGGCTCACCACCTACAGGCGAGAAAAAACGCACTTCCGCGCCTTCTTCTTTTAACCAATTGATATTGGCAGAATAAATAAAACAACACGCGGGATCTTTAGCGACGGCAATGGTTTTCCCTGTTAGCAAGGGCGTATGTTTAGTTGCGACTGATTCTTGACGAGTTGAGCTTATAAAAGCATCCGATAAAATACTGTCATCTAAATGAAAAAACGGTAAAAAATCTGGCACATCTGTCTCTTCAGGTCTTTTTAAACCTAAATGTCGTTCAGGTAATTCAGGGGCATTTTTTTCCATCCAGCCAAATAAAGGCGGCAACTCATTCTCTTTGAGTAAATCACGTAAAATCCCCGCATGACGTTCGCTACCGACACGATTACCAATAACACCCGCAATGGTAAAACCTAGTTTATCTGCATAATCACAAAAACCTGAAACTAACGGAATTAATGATCCCGCCATACCTTTAACATCAACAATTAAAATCACAGGAACCTCTAATACTGTGGCTAAATGCGCACTAGAACCCGCCTCACCAACACCTACATGACCATCAAACAAGCCCATTACGCCTTCGATTAATGCCATTTGTGCATTTTTAGACTGCTTGTTTAATTGGCGTTTACAAATTTCAACCCCCATCATTTTAGTATCTAAATTATAGGAAGGTTTACCTGTAATAGCTTGATGCCAGAAAGGGTCGAGATAATCAGGTCCTGCTTTAAAGGTTTGAACATCCAGTTGTTTTAATTTTAAATATTGTAATAGAGCCAGCATTATCGTGGTCTTGCCACAACCAGAATGTGTACCTACTACAAGTGCTTTCTTTAGCATTGTTTTGCCTCTGTATTTTAGATGGGCATTCTAATGTTCAAAAGATTAAGAACATTAAAGTTTGAATGCAAGCATCCCGCTTAGAATATAAATCCTATCATTGTAGGCAAAAAATAGGCTTTTGTAATCTTTAGTCTTCACAAACTGCTACAATGCAGCCCTTTTAACTAAGCCGTTTGTAACATGGATATTACCTTACTATTGTCGAAAGAATTGGCGGTGCGTAACGCACAAGTTGAAGCCGCGATACAATTATTAGATGAAGGCGCAAGTGTGCCGTTTATTTCGCGTTATCGGAAAGAAGTCACTGGCGGGCTTGATGATACTCAGCTTAGAAACTTAGAAGAACGATTAAATTATTTACGCGAGCTTGAGGCACGACGTAAAACCATTCTTGACAGTATTGAGTCGCAAGATAAGCTTACACCTGAGTTAAAACAAGCGATTAATGAAGCTGAAACCAAAAATTTGTTAGAAGATTTATATTTACCGTATAAACCGAAACGCCGTACTAAAGCGCAACAAGCGCGAGAAGCAGGTTTAGAACCTTTACTTGATGAGTTATTGAATAACCGCCGCTTAACCCCTTTACAAATAGCGGAAACTTATTTAAACCCTGAGCATAAAATTAATGATGCTAAGGCCGCTCTTGAAGGCGCGAAACAAATCTTAATGGAGCGTATCAGTGAAGATGCGGTTTTATTAGCTGAATTCCGTGAACGTGTTTGGGAACGGGGAATTTTGCAATCTCAAGTCATTAAAAATAAAGAAACGCAAGCGGTTAAATTTAAAGATTATTTTGATTATAGTGAAGCGATTAATAAAATCCCTTCGCATCGGGCTTTGGCTTTATTTAGAGGCCGTAATGAAGATTTATTAACCTTGACTTTATTGCCTGCCTTCGATGAAAAACAATCACATGATTATTATATTCAGCGCGTAAGGGGTTATCTTAAAGCGAATGATGCTAATCAAGCGGTTAATACTTGGTTGCAAGAAGTGGCACGATTTGCATGGAAAGTTAAATTATTCACCCGCATAGATTTAGATTTAAAACTGCGTTTACATGAATCGGCAGAGGTTGAAGGCATACGTGTCTTTGCAGATAACTTAAGAGATTTATTACTAGCCGCTCCCGCTGGTGCTAAAGTTACTATGGGCTTGGATCCTGGTATTCGTACAGGGGTTAAAGTTGCGATAGTTGATGTCACAGGTAAAGTTGTCGATACCGCTACTATTTATCCACACCCTCCCAAAAAACAATGGGATGAATCTATTTCGACCCTAGCGAAATTAATCGCTAAACATCACATTCAATTAATCAGTATTGGCAATGGCACAGGCTCACGTGAAACTGACCAATTAGTGGCAGATTTAGCTAAACGCC
>WTBX01000394.1 GCA_013138855.1 Methylococcaceae bacterium | reverse complement strand
TTTTTTCACTCCAAACAAAAAAATATTTACTACTTGTTATTTGGCTATTTACAGTTTTTGCGTAACATCAGTTAATAACTTAAAAAATAAAACCGATAATTTGCCCCATCATGCAACATTGCAAATGATTGGCTATTGCTGTTATTTGGCATTCCTACTAAATTTAATAAGGGAATTGAACGAAAGCGATATTCATAATGGTTACTGGCTCGGTTAAATGCTGCTTGATAAAACTGCTTATCTGAACCTTGCTTCATGGCGTAAAAACGATAATTTGCACCATCATGTAACATTCCAATGCGTCTCCAATCAGCATCAGCAGGCATTCCCATAATCTTTAATTCTTTAATCGAATTAAAACCATATTCATAATCATTGCTGGCACGGTTAAAGGCAAATTGATATAGGCTTGAAGATACACCGCGTCTGGGCATATAGAGACGATAATCACGTCCGTCATGTAACATTACAAAACGACTGCTATCGACATCGGTAGGTGCGCCTGTGATACGCAAGATAGGAATGGATTGATAGCCATATTGATAGGCTGATAATTCACGGTTAAAGCCGAATTGATACAAGGTATCACTGCTTCCGTGTTTAAAAAAATACAGTCGGTATACTGAACCGTCATGTAACATCGCCCAGCGATCCCAATCGGTATCGAAGGGGGCATCTATAATTTTCATATTCGGAATAGAACGATGACCGAATAGATAACTTTCAGTGCCTTTTTTATAAGCCGCTTGATTTAAACTGGGGTCTGCTAATACTTTTTGTGTGGGTAATAAAAAGGCAGCACACATTAAAAATATATAAATCAGTGATTTTAGCGTTTTCATAGTAATCTCCTTTAAACGTTTATAGGGAGACGCGACTTTTAGTCGCGCACGAAACCTGAAAATACCTTTGAAACCTATAAATTAAATTGATTAAATTAAGCGCGTTTTAAAATTCAATCTCTTCCGTAAAACAAAGGTATTTTAGGAACAGGGCTGGCAGTCCACTTGTGATTTTCATAATTTAGAGTAGGACTGCCAGTCCTTAGAGAGTGTTCTTTCTATAGTTTGACTAACTGACGTTACGTAAAATGGATTTTTCACGAAAATTAAGAAGGAGTTCAATAGCTTTAGCTATTGGCGAGTTTAAAAAAATAATTAAACATAGAGAATTGTAAAGCAAAAGTTTTGTTACGGATTATCCACGCCAATAGCTAAAGCTATTGGACTCCGAATTTTCGATATTTTTTCACAATACATTCAAACTTTTTAAAACTTCATGTTCTTCATGCGCTTCATGGTAAAAATAGAAGTTGTTTGAATTAATTTTTACGTCTTTGCGTAACATCAGTGACTAATTATGATTCGTGCGCGACTAAAAGTCGCGGCTCCGCCTGAAACTTCGAGCGCGACTAAAAGTCGTGATTCCGCTTGAGTAGTTACTGTTTCTACGCTTTCATCAATCCTCTGACATTATTCATTAAGTCGTCTTCTGAGAAAGGCTTGGTCATAAAGAGTGTGACTCCTGCCGCTTCTGCTTGTTTACGATGTTTTTCTGTTGCTCTGGAGGTAATCATTATTACTGGCGTGTCTTTTGTATCTTCACGCCCTCTGATATGTGCGGTTAATTCTATACCATTCATCCGAGGCATTTCTAAATCGACCACCAGAATATCGGGTTGTTTATTTTCTATTTGTTTAATCGCATCTAAGCCATCTATCGCCGTTTCTACATCTATTCCTGAATCTTCAAGTAACATGGCGACCGCGCGTCTGGCACTTAATGAATCATCAACAACCAAGGCAACAGGTAAACCACTGACACTATTAATCAACCCTTTAGTTGCATCAACTAATAGAAAATCATATTTAGCTGAATGATGTAGCATTTCAACCAAATCAATAACAGGGGCAACATCACCATTACCTAAAATAGATGCACCTGTTATTCCGGGTATGTGAGGAATATAATCGCCCATACTTTTAACTAAGAGGTCTCGATAACCTAATAATTCATCGACAAATACAATACGTGTTTTACCTATTTCATCGGAAATACGTAAAGCGGGTAGTTTTTGAGTTATATCGTAGCTAGCGGACATTCCCAAAAGTTCACCAAAATATTTAGCGGGGTATTGTTCGCCCGCTATTTGACAGATTAATTCTTTACCATTATATTCAATTAATTCACAATCATCAGCATGGTGAATTTTTTGTAAACCCCGATTAGATATCGCCATTGTTTGATTATCACAGCTAACGAGTAGTGATAACATTGAGGATAATGTTAGAGGAATCGTGATTTCTATCGTTAAACCTTTTCCGCGCTCGGAAGATAAACTCATTTGTCCTTGCAGCAAAGAAATTTTTGTTTGGATCGCATCCATTCCAATCCCTCGACCCGATACTTGAGTCGCCACTGAGCGCGTGGAAAAACCTGGAATTAAAATGAGCTTATGAATCTCCGCTTCGGTTAATTTTTGACTGGCGGTAATTAAGCCTTTTTTAATAGCGGTTTGTAAAATATTACCACTAGATAAACCGCCGCCATCATCTTTGCAACTGATGAGTGCATAATTACCTTTACGACTAAATTCTAAAACGATGTTACCCACTTCGCTCTTGTTATTTTTTTGTCGAATATGCTGGGGTTCAATCCCATGATCAACCGAGTTCCTTAATAAATGCATTAAGGGGTCAACCATATCGTTAAGAATTTCACTATCAATTAAAACATCATCGCCTTTAATTTCTAGTTCAACTTCTTTATTGGTCATACGGCAGGCTTGTCTAACAATACGTTGGCAACGTGATGTAATGGTACTTGCAGGCACCATGCGTATGCTTTGTATCATGTCCTGATTTTCTTTTTGAACGGCCTCTTCATCCATCATCAGGTATTTAAGATCAATGACCTGTTCATCCATACCAATATTAACTTCACGTATATCGGTAGCGACCTCGGCTAAACGACTTGCAGCGGTATGTAATTCGTTATATTGCTCCATTTCTAAAGCGTCGAATTCATTATTTCCTGCTAAACCTTTTCCTGAATGACTTTGAATATTAACAGATTGATCTAACTCTGAAACCAGTGTTTGCATCTGCCAGGTCAGTTCATTTAAGTGTTTTAGTTCTTCTGAAAAACGATTAATTCGTTCTTTAAACTGCTCACTTAATATATTTCCTTCGCCTGTCATTCTCAGCAAATCATCAACTAATCTACTGGGAACACGGGTCATTGCAATAGCTTCGGCTGCTTTGGCAGGTTGAACGATTGAACTTGTATCTGTATCAGGTGTTGCAGGTATGGTAGAGATGTCTTCAGCACTACCGTCCTCTTCTGGCAATCCTTCGCTGGCAATTTTATTAGCCCAATCAAGTATGTTTTGTAGTACTTGTACCGCTTGATCGGGTGCGTGCCATTCTCCGCTTAGAATGATTTCGCTCATTAACTCTAAACAATCAGCGGCTTCTAATAAAGATGCGGCTAGGGCTTTAGTTGGAAAGCGTTGTTTTTCGGTTAAATACTCTAAAATTTCTTCTAAATGATGCGTTATGATTGCAATCCCAGAAATTCCAACAATATTGCCTGAACCTTTTAATGTATGTGCAATTCGCTGCGCTTCTAATAATTGTTCTACATCACGATGACGAGAAATAATTTTTTGAATAACGGCGGAAAAATTCCCTGTTAAGAGTGGGAGTTCATCTAATAATGAATTAAGTAATTCTTGATTAACATCTTCTGGGAGTTGTAAAGAAACATCACTCACTTCCGCTGTTGTTTTTCGGTTTTCAAGCTGCTCCTCATTACTGCTGATAACTAGGGCAGACAATAAAATTATGAGTGATTTAGCTTGCTCATCATTAAGCGGTGCTTTCCAGTCTTTTTTCTGTAAATGCTCGACGAGTTCTAAAACTCTATCTTTATCGGTAACAGCAACAATATAGCCTTGCACCAGAGGCAAGCTATCTCTAAATAATATACGTTCAGCTTCACTGAAACCGCGATCACTTTCACGGCGACTACGCATATTAATTGATAATTGCTCAAAAACCTTTTCTAAACCTAGTAGACCAATGGTATTACATGCTTTTGCAAGGTTTTCAAATTTAAAATGATGTTCTTTTAGCGTTGATTTAAAAGCCTCAACATCAGAAATATCGCTAATAACAGGCGCAATATCTCTAATTAAAATCACAAACTCATCTCTCACCATGCCGATGAGTTCAGGATTTACATGGGTTTCTTCTATAGCAACATCTTCTTCGTTTATAGAGTCCTCAACAAATAATTCCTTTGAATCATCCACTTCGCTTATAGGGTCCTCAACAAATAATTCCTGTGAGTCATCTTCTTCGCTTATGGGGTCTTCAACAAATAATTCCTGTGAGTCATCCACTTCGCTTATAGAGTCCTCAGCAAATAATTCCTGTGAGTTATCCTCTTCGCTTATGGAGTCCTCAGCAAATAAATCTTGTGAATCATCTTCTACGTTGATGGATTCTTCAGCAAATAATTCTTGTGATTCATTTTCTTCATTTATAG
>WTBX01000094.1 GCA_013138855.1 Methylococcaceae bacterium | reverse complement strand
TCGTTTAGTTAGTTTGTGGGATGTCGTCGCGCTTAATGTGGGTCAGCAAGTTTTAATTAAAAGTGAAATTTTTGCAGATATGACACCGTTTCAAATTAAGCGGGTGATTTTGTTATCACAAGTACGTGAATATCAAGCGGGCGAAATCGTTATACAACAAGGTGATTTGGGTGATAAATTATTTATTGTGATTTCAGGTGAATCTGAAATTATCTTGCATGAAGGTCATAAAAAAAGACTCATCGCTCAATTAGGCTGGGGTGAAATTTTTGGCGAGGCGGGATATGCGGGCAATGTCACACGCACAGCAACCGTCAGAGTCCCCGTAGATGGTAAGCCCTTACAAGTCATTATGTTAAATCAAGAGCAGGTACAGTCAGCCATGCGTTTTTATCCACGCCTCCATGCTAAGTTAAATCATAATATCAGTCGAATTTTAGCGCAGCGTTTATTTGAAAGAACGCAAATGGGACTTTAAAATAAGGCCTCTTTTCTTAATTAGCCAAATTGACTTAAGTACCTGAGCTAAAGTTTTCGTATATTCGGAGCCGCGACTTTAGTCGCGCTAGAGCGTTAAAATGCTACTAACCTTTAAAAAAATAGTGTTATTGCGAGGTTTCCGCGACTAAAGTCGCGGCTCCAGCAAATATAAAAATGCACGAGTGTTATGCTTAGGTACTTACGCTACTTTTCCACACTTACAATTGATAAGAAATTTTTATTTATGCTGTCTTATTTTCCAGTTTCAAACCCTCACGCACTCCATCATCGTAAAGATTATTTTATAGTTCTATTTTCTCTTACATTTATTACGATTGCTGTAAATTATGATGGCAGCGGCTCATTGGCCGATCAGAAAATACTAGCAGTAATGGCATGGACATTTTTAATTTCAATGCTTTGGGGAGAGGATAAAAATACCAGAATGCAAGTTATTCTGACGTTAATTTTTGCAACGATGGCAGAGCATTTCGCAGCACTTTATATGGAATGTTATTCGTATCGTTTTAAAAATCTTCCTTCTTATGTTCCTCCAGGTCATGGCGTGGTGTACATGGCAATAGTGGCATTAGCACGTTCGGGTTTTTTTCAGCGTTATGCTAGAAAAATAGCCATTTTTGCGGTGATGACAGGAGGGACATGGGCTTTATGGGGAATTATTGCTGACCGACAAGACCTGACTGGAACGGTATTATTTTGTATCTTTTTAGCTTATTTTTTTAAAGGTCGCGCCCCGATGATCTATTTAGGGGCATTTTTTATTAGTACGTGGCTGGAAATTGTCGGAACATTTTCAGGAACATGGGCATGGGCTGAAATTGATCCAATTTTTGGATTAACACAAGGAAATCCACCCAGCGGGGTTGCAGCTTGCTATTGTTTTGTTGATTATTTAGGAATAATAACGACTAAGCTAGCGGTCAATAAATGGACTTATTTTTGGAAAGAGTTACGCTTTAAAATCGCAAGCTAACCCTAAAAAGTAACGAGTGATAATATGAAGATACAATTATTAACGTCTCTAGTCTTAGTCTGTCTTTATAGTTTTAATGCACACGCTGATGAAAACCCATTAAGCCAATTCATTGACAATGCTGAATATGAGTTAGACATTACTGGAACTGGGTATTTTAAAGCACCCACTTCAAGTACGGCTGATGGAGACGATGCGGCATTTTTAGGACGTTTCACCGTTAAATCACAAAGTTATTTAACAGATAACCTTTCTACGGGATTTAGTCTTTATGGCGCATATTCAAGCCAAAAACATGCGTATTCTGGTGCGTTTAGAAACCCTGCTCATCGCGCTCGCCAGCCTCGCACCGTTGATTTTAATACTGCATGGTTACGTTACGAAGCCGATAATTTTGAAATTATTTTAGGTAAAGATTATATCGAAATGGGCTTGTCAGAATTATATTCCCCTGTTGATCGTTTCGGACTTTATAACCTCACAAACCCTAGTCAAACTTATAAAATGGGAGTCTGGCAAGCAGGGATAGATTTTTTTATCGGTGATGATACACTGACTTTTAAAGTCATGCCTGTTCATGAAAAGTCCTTAATTCCTTCAAACCATTCACGCTGGTTAGGGAATACTGATGATCCTGAATTCACTGCGCTTGCAGCGGTCTACGATATACAGGAAAGCTATCGTCCTGTCAGAATCGAAAATGTCGGTTATTTATTGCAATATAAAGGTTCACGCGCAGGCTATGATTTTTTTGGTTTAGTTCATCATGGCCCTTCTATTTATCCAACCTTACAACAAGGCACAGCTACAAATCAGCGTAACAAAGTTGATCCTTTAGCCACCTCAGTTGCCGCAGGTATTTTAAAAGTTATAGATGAATGGAAGCTCTATAGTGAAGTGATTTATCAATATACCGATAGTAATCGTGATGAAGACTTTATTCGTTATGCGGTAGGGGTGAGTTATAGCGATAATGTACTGGCTAATATTTTAGGCTTAAGTCAGATAAATACGACATTGCAATGGTCGGGTGATGAGTCGGTTGATGCAGAAGATTCAAACCAAGTTGATACTCGCTCCAGAGAATCTCGTCCCCTTCGTAATAGTGTATTAGGTAAAGTTGAAATTGAACATAATCACAAATGGGGCTATTTTTTCTCAGCAAGTCATAATATTGAAGGAGATTTTGGTTTGTTTGGTGGGGCAGAATATAAACCTAACGATAATTTGACCTTTAGGTTGGAAGGGGCATTTTTTGATGGTGCTGACAATACGCATTTTGGTCGATGGGAGGATAATGATTATTTAAGGCTTAGAACGATTTATAAATTTTAAAACGTAGGAATAAAAATTAAATAACACCCGAAACTTAAAATATCTTTTCACCATGAAGATAAGTCATTAAAACTTCATGTTCTTCATGCGCTTCATGGTTTATAAATTTTATTAAGTTGCCGAAAAATTGGCATCCTTCATTTGCCTTAAAAAGTAGTTTACAGTTTGTTTTTTAAAAATTGTGCGGAGTGAAATAGCTTTAGCTATTTTCGTGACTCGCCAATAGCTAAAGCTATTGGACTCCTCCGTTATATGCAAACGTGAAAAAACTTGTTTTTTCACTCCGCTGCGTAACATCAGTTAATAATTAAGAGTCCCTCGTATGCAAGATAGGTAAAATTATTATTGAAACCAATGAGCCTTTTTTAATTGCTAGATAAACCATCTATAACGGAGCAAACAAATGAAAGCGGTTAAATTAACAGATTTTAATTTGTTTAAAAATCTTCCTGCTTCGCTAATGGATGACATTAAGCAACTTCCTGTTACGCAATTAAATAAAGACGAATATATTATTAAAAAAGGACATAAAAATTATACCTTACATCTGCTTGTTGAAGGTGATGCAGCGGTTTATTTGCATGAAAGTGATGAGCCTTTAAAAAATATTCATGCGGGTGATACCATTGGGGAAATCTCTTTAATTGATCAGCAACCCGCTTCTGCTTCTATTATTTGTCTTTGTCCTTGTAAAGTGATTACTGTTGATGAAACTTTACTTTGGAAGTTTGCAAGACACGATCACCTCTTTACGATGAATCTTTTACAACTGCTTGTTAGTCGTTTTCGAGGGGTTAATTTTCAACTGGAAACCTCTATTGAAAAACAACGCTTACTTGAGCGACATGCAAGTGTTGATAACTTGACAGGTTTGTTTAATCGGGGATGGCTAAATACAAAATTTAATCAATTATTAGAGCGTTGTCAGAAAAATCACCAGCCTTTTTCTTATTTTATGATTGATATAGATCACTTTAAAAAAGTTAATGATAATTACGGACATTTAGTAGGCGATTTAGTGTTACAAATTACCGCTAAAACTCTTGGCAATACAGCCAGAGCAGATGACTATGTCGTTCGTTATGGTGGTGAAGAAATGGCAATATTATTACCCAATACTGGAGTCGATAATGCGCTTAAAATTGCTGAACGCCTTCGTCAAAAGGTTGAGATAAATATCATTGAGTATGAGCCTTGTAAGACTTTAAATATTACCGTTTCTATTGGTATTTCTACCTCAAACAATAATGAGTCTGATATTGAATTAATTAAACTTGCGGATGATGCTTTGTATTACGCCAAACGACATGGGCGTAATCAGATAAAGTTTAATTCTGGAGAACTTTGATACGCTTAAGATAATACTTAAAGTTTATAAACCATGAAGTGCCTGAAGAACATGAAGGTTTCAAGCTCTCATACTTCATGTTCTTTATGTGTTTCATGGTCAAAATATAGACTGCTTAAAATTAAGAAAACCTGACAGGTCTTCATGGAGATTTAAAGTCACACGAAAGACCTGTCAGGTTTACTTCCACGGAATTTAAAGTAGATACATAATGTCCGCGAAAGATACGAAAATATTTAATTTTCAGAAATATTTTCGTGATTTTCGTGGACAAAAAATGTAAACCGAAAAATAAAGAGTGCCTTTTATTTATGAGTAAATTATCAAAATTATTCCAATATCTCTGGATTTTTTCCATATTGATTTGCGCCTTACTCATGCAAGTTTATACGCCTGATTTTGTGATAAAAACGCGTAATGCTTCTTATGATTTGTTTCAAAATTTATATCCGCGTGAGTATCAAGAGGCACCCGTTAAAATTATTGCCATTGATAATGAAAGCCTTGAAAAAATAGGTCAGTTTCCGTGGTCACGATTAGTTATTGTTGATATTGTTGAAAAACTTACTGCTTTAGGGGCTAAAGTTTTGGTTTTTGATATGATGTTTTCGGAAAAAGATAGAACCTCTCCTGCTCAAATTGCCAAACATTTGACTGAATATCCACAACTGTCATCGGAACTTGCAGCCCTTCCTGATAACGATGATCTGCTTGCTGCTGCGATGCAGAAAATTGATGTTGTGACAGGTTTTATGCTGAAACAAAGTGATGATAAAACCCGATTGCCTGCCATGAAAAAAGGCTTTATGGTAAAAGGTAATAGTGATTTTCAAGCATTAGGTTGTTTATCTAATGCCATTTCTACTTTGCCTAGCCTTGAGAAGGCGGCTTCAGGTAATGGTACTTTTGCTTATTTTCCTGATGATGATGGTGTGATTCGTAAAGCTCCTTTAGTCATGTGTTTGGAAGATAGGCCTTATCCATCTATTACTTCGGAAGCTTTGCGGTTATTTCTGCAAACAAAGACTTATGTGCTTGAAACCGAACAACAGCAAAATAGTCATGCGATTAAAAAAGTGCAGATAGGTAAATTAAATATTAAGCCTAATCCTAGAGGGGAAATTCTGCTACATTACACACATACCATGCCATCACGTTATATTTCTGCATGGAAATTGCTGGAAAACCAAGTTTCGGAAAATGAAGTTAAAGGAAAAATAATTTACATTGGCGTTACCGCGAGTGCGTTAAAAGATATGCGTTTTACCCCTTTTGGCTATAACGTAGCGGGTGTGGAAATTCATGCCCAGCTTGCAGAACAATTATTACAAGATAGCTATCTGTCTTATTTTGCGTGGACAGATGAATTAAATGGCTTTTTATTAATTTTTATTTGGTATTTATTTTATTTTTTTAATCGCAGAATAAATGCAGTTTCACTCGCAGGTATTGGCTTAACGACAATCGCTGTAATAGTTTTTACGAGCTGGTATTTATTTACCATTGAAAAGCAATTTTTTGATCCAATTTCGCCCTCTTTATTTGTTATTTTATTGTTTATTATTTTTACTTTGCATAAACAATGGCAAACAGAAAATGAAAAACGTTGGTTGCGCGATGCTTTCGGACGTTATGTTTCTCCTAATCGGGTAAAGTATTTAGTTGAACACCCTGAAAGTTTGTCTTTAGGAGGAGAGTATAGGGAATGCTCTTTCGTAATGACAGACCTTGCAGGCTTTACTTCCTTAATGGAAAAGCATCCGCCGCATGAATGTGTTGAGATGCTTAATAGTTATTTAGATGGGATGATTAATATTGCGTTTAAATATCACGGTACATTAGATCGAATTGTTGGAGATGCGGTGGCGGTTATTTTTTCAGCCCCGATTATCCAAGAAAATCACCGCGAATTAGCTTTGCAATGTGCTTTAGAAATGGATGACTATGGGATGAAATTTGCTATAGATAAAGGTGAGCAAGGTGTGACCTTTGGGATAACACGCATCGGCGTTTGTACGGGGGATGTATTAATTGGTAATTTTGGCGGTAAAGCGATGTTTGATTATCGTGCTTTAGGCGACCCTATTAATACGGCTTCACGACTTGAAAGTGTTAATAAACAATTTGGTACGCGCATGTGTGTATCTGAATCGACTATAGGGCAATGTGATAATTTCAAGCGTCGCCCTGTAGGATGGCTGGTTTTAAAAGGAAAAAAAGAGAAAATTAAAGCCTTTGAATTATTAACAGAAGAGCAATTTAATACCCCTTTGATTCAAGCGTATCTTGTAGCCTATCAAGAAATGGAGCAACAAGAAGAAAATGCGGTTGAAACGTTTGCTAAACTATTAGCGCAATATCCACAAGACCCTTTAATAAATTATCACTATAAGCGGTTACAACAACAGCAAGTAGGTTCGATAATAATATTAGATAGTAAGTAATTTGATGTCAGATATTGGCATCTTTCATAACAGTAAAAAATGAAGGTATTTACTTTAAAAAGCAAGGAAAATCATAAAACGGAGACGCGACTTTTAGTCGCGCAGATTATGTTTTTTTACAGCTTGAGTAACTATGACTCGTGCGCGACTAAAAGTCGCGTTTCCATCTATTTTTTAATTTTCGTGCCTTTCGTGGACAATTAGTTTTGCGTAACATTGGCTTATAAACATTAATGACCCTTTTTCCTTTATGAAAAGCTTTTTTTATCAAATAAAACTTGGTGCGATGATAGTTTGTGTTCTTTTGGGCTTATCCAATAGTTCATTTGCCGCTGAGACAATTTCTGTTATCAAACAAGCGCAGGTTTTAACCAATGCTAATAAAATAGAAAAAGCTTATGAGCTTCTTAATCCTATTGAGGAGGAGATGGCTGGAGATGCTGAATTTGATTATTTATATGGACTATTATTGCAAAAAAAGAATCAGCACACTTACGCGGTAATTGTTTTAGAAAGAGCATTACTGATGCGCCCTGAGCATGTGCCAACACAAACGGCTTTAGCAAAAAGTTATATTGCTTTAAAAGAATTTGCAAGGGCTGAAAAATTACAAGGGCAATTACAACAGGAACAAGAAACATCGGCTGTTAAGGAAATTGAGCAATTAGAAGTAAGAAAAAAAGACGATGAAGAAACGCTTTATACCTTTAATGGTTTTATCCGTTCAACAGGCGGTTATGATGATAATTTAAGTAATGGCCCTGATAAAAGCTTTATAACGATTCCCATTGCTGAGCAGTTAGGTGCTATTTATGTTGGTAGAGGCTTGGAAAAAGATCAGGATTTCTTTTTTGGAGTGAGTGGCTCTTTAGGGTTAAAAACACAATTTGCTAATAATTTCGGTATTAATGCAGGGATTTGGGGAAGTAAGCGGTTTAATCGCAAACGTCCTGATGAAGAAATAGCGGCAATGTCTAGCTGGTTAGGGGGGAGTTATCAATACGGTAAAAATAGCTTTAATGTTGATTTTAAATATCAGAGTATTTGGATTAACAACCTTCATTATCAAGATCAATATGCTTTACTAGGGCAATGGTATCGTCCGATACTTGATAGCAATGCCATTGCTTTACATTTTAATGTCAGAACTACGCGCCATCCAAGTTCCGAGGCTTTAGATAGCGATGCTTATACGGTAGGGGCAATATTTTATCAACAATTAAACTGGTTATGGCGACCTATGGTTTCAGTAAACGTTTATGGTGGGGAAGATAAACTTCAAGATTCTGATAATGCTTATTTAGGTTATGAAAATATAGGCGCACGTTTTGCGACTAAGGTTTATTTTAATCAAAATAATACGTTATTAATCAGCGGTTCTTTTGAAAATAGACATTATAAAGAGGGAAATTCGTTTTTTCTGACCACCCGCCATGACCATAATTACAGTATTACAGGAAAATATGGCTATTTTTTCTTTGATAAACAATTAGAATTATCCGCACAAGGAACATGGATTCTTAATCGTTCTAATATCAGCCTTTATGATTATCAGCGCAATATCGCTTCCATTAATATTCAATGGAATTTTTAGAATATCTTATGAAAGCCTTTAAACATTATTTTATTTATTTACTACTAATGCTTTGTTGTCAGAATGTTTTGGCTGAAATGGTTGCTAAAGTAATTTTTGCGAAAGGTAAAACTTACGTAATTGATAGGACAGATAAACAATCTGACTTAAAAAAGGGAGCAAGCCTTAAGCAAGGCGATACCATTATTACAAAAGATAATAGTAGATTAGACTTACGCTTCACTGATGGCGGCAAGATTGCTTTTTATGATAATAGTGAATTTAAAATAGATGATTATCATTTTTCAAAAGGCAATAATGACAAAGCTTTTTTTACCTTTGTTAAAGGTATTTTTCGTACCGTTGTTGGCTCAATTAAAAAAGAGCGTTATCAAGTTAAAACTAATGTTGCCGCTATTGGTACGCGAGGGACTGAGTATTTAGCTGAATTGGGAAGTACGCTGCAAGTTGATGTGTTTGAAGGGACGGTGATACTTAAAAATCAAGCAGGAGATTTTGCCGTTGCTGCGGGTCATTCGGCTTTAATGTCTGATATGTTATCTACGCCTGAGTTTATAGCGTTAGAAAATAGAAATTACAATCAATCTGGCGATAGAAATGGGCAGCATCCAGAGGAAACAGGTGAACAAGGCGGTGAATCTCATGGTGAAAATCATAATGAATCTGCTCCTCCTAAAAACAATAGTTCATCGAATAACCCACGCCATAGGGAACAAGATAGTCATAGACGAGATGCAGCAGACCCATCAAATATAACCATCGAAAATATTTTAAACGGAACAATATCAATAGAAAGTTTAGAGTCAGCTCCACCCTCTCCTTGATTTTAATATATTCAATAGAATTCTTAGGAAAAACTATGAAGCGTTTTCAGATTTATTTGTTTTATTTACTATTAATGCTTTGCTGGCAAAATGCTTTTGCCGAAGTTGCAGCAAAGGTTTTCTTTGCAAAGGGAGAAACGTACTTAATTGACAGTGCAGGTAAACAAACAGCCTTAAAAAAGGGTTCAACGCTTCAACAAGGCGATACTGTTATTACGAAGGATGACAGTCGATTAGAGTTGCGTTTTACTGATGGTGGCAAGATTGTTTTTTATGATAATAGTGAATTTAAAATAGATGATTATCATTTTTCAGAAAAGAGTGATGGTAATGAAAAAGCTCTTTTTTATTTTGTTAAAGGCGTATTTCGTACTATTGTAGGTTCAATAAAAAAGGAGCGTTATCAAGTTAAAACCAATGTTGCCTCTATTGGTACGAGGGGAACTGAGTATTTAGCTGAGTTGGGAAATACACTTCAGGTTGATGTGTTTGAGGGGACGGTAATACTTAAAAATCAAGCGGGAGATTTTGCAGTTGCGGCAGGTCATTCGGCTTTAATGTCTGATATGTTATCCATGCCTGAGTTTATAACATTAGATAGTAGACGCTATGATCAGTCTGGTAATAAAAATAATCGGCAACCAAAAGATGCGGGCGCGCAAGGCGGTGATTCTCCAAAGAATAACCCCGCACCTGCACCGAACAATAACCCTGCCCCTACTCCAAATAATAACCCACTGAACAATAGTCCTGCACCTTCGTCAAACAATAATCCACCACCTCGTAATAGAGAACAAGATAGTCATAGGCGAAATACCGCTACTCCATCAAATATAACAATCGAAAATATTTTAAATGGAACAATTTCAGTTGAAGAAGCTGCTGTTTTACCACCGCCTTTGGCACCACCGCCTTTGGCACCACCGCCTTTGGCACCAGCACCTCCTTTGACACCACCACCGCCCCCACCTACACCACTATAGGTTTAATTTATTATTTATGAGTGGTGAATTTAAATAATAGCGTTATGTTTCCTGAACTGCACTTGATGGTTGAATTCAGGTTTCTATAAAGGGGGCTGTTTATAGGATAACGTCACAAAAAACTTACTTTTTAACGACTGTATTCCATGCAGTAAGCCATGCCTGAGATTGGTAATTATCTGCATTTTTTTCTAAATCTCCCGCTAAAACTAATTTTAAAATATGCAAAATAATGCCAAAAAAATAACTATAGGCTAATAATGGGTCTAAAGAACGTATTTCACCATCTC
>WTBX01000392.1 GCA_013138855.1 Methylococcaceae bacterium | reverse complement strand
AGATGAGTTAAATACATTACTTGCAGATCAAGATAACCCTATAGGTTTAATTACCGCAAATGCCTACAATGACATTCGGTTTGTTCAAGTGTCTATAACAAATAATGATGTAAATCCTCTTTCAATTCCTGGAATTTCTGCAAGTTTTATAATGCCTACCGCAACAACTACATTACCTAGTGAAAGTTTGGGGCGAGTTAGTTTAGAAAACCCAATAAATAAGCGTTGTTGCTATGGTTTTTGTGACCCTTAAAGACTTGATTGCCTCGGTCATTCAATTAGCTTATTATCCGCTGCTAACACCCTTCTTTTTGCAGTCAGATCATTATGTAAAATTGCCACTACATAAACCTGTTCTTCATCAATGCTCATGATTATGTCCCTTATGAGAATGCTCTTCAAAATCGGCTTCCATTTCAACCGCCACCGCGTCAACCGCAACACCATGTTTATAAACCATTAAGCCACCTAAATCCGCCCCTCAACTAATCAAAACACAGAGAACTGCTGATAAAATTAAATATAAAATATTAATTTCACCTTTAATTTGTCCGTGCGAAAGCCAACGCCATAGCGATAAAACAACACTTAACGACAGTACCGATAAACCTAATGTTTTATGTCTTTCCATAATCGCATGAACATTACCGCCATGCGCTACCGAATCAGCCGCCATAAACCCTGCTATCACCGTAAAAATAGCACCGAGTGTTCCTAAATAAAGCAAGATACTTGCTGCCTCTCGCCAATTTGTTTTTTTGAAAATAGACCCAAAAAAATCTAATAGAAAAAAACCCATTAAAAAAGCGATAGGAAAATGCACCAGCATTGGATGAATATTATCCATCGCTGAAATTCCTGGCATAATCTGCGCAAAAATTTCATTGGAAGATTTTCCGCCAAGACTTTCAAGAAATGTTAAAAAAACTTCAACGCCTCCTGCAACCCCCTCGTGACCAGAACTACCGTGTACTTGAAAAGATAAAAAATTAGTTACATTCATAAGACAGCCTAAGTGTTAGGTGAAACTTCAATTCAAAATGATAAATCCGCTATCTTTGTTATAGAGTCTTTAAAATTTGAGCGTTCACCCGATACGTTTTTAATGAGCGAAAAAATATTTTAGCTTAATTCTTATAATAAATGTACTAACCTTTTAAATCTGGTTTTAAAAACGGGTGTTACGCAAAGGGGTAAAAAATAAGTTTTTTCCTCTCAACTTATGAAAACATTTGCTAACTGTTCAGACGGAGGCGCGACTTTTAGTCGCGCACGAAATTTCATGCATAAATTTTAAAATGAGCTTATTTTAATCTGTCTGAATTTATAGCTTATTAAGATATTTTAGGTCTCGTGCGCGACTAGAAGTCGCGTCTCCATGTAGGTTACCCATCCTTAGCCAATTCCCTAACCGCATCTGCTGTTTGAAAAAATACTTTAGCGGGTTTAATTTGGTCTAAAAAATCAGTCTGTTTCAATTTATCCATAACTGGCCCTTTAACTTCGGATAAATGTAGATTGATACGGCTTTCTTGTAAGCTATGATTAACATTCTCTAAAGCTTCAAGTGCGGTACTGTCTATATAACTCACGGAATTAAAAATTAATACCACATGCTCAGTTTCATGTTCTTTTAGGCGGTCTTGAATAAAGTCACCAATGTAATCCGCATTAGCAAAAGTAATATTTTCATCGACTCTCAGCAATAATAAATTAGACCATGTTTCAACCTTATGGCGATTGATATTGCGATAATGTTCACTGTTGGCAACACGCCCGACTTCTGCAATATGAGGGCGGCTAGTCTGACGTAAATAACTAATGATCGTTAAAATAATTCCCAACGTCAAACCCTCTTCTATACCTAAGACTAATACGCCGATTAAAGTCATTAATTCGGCAATACCATCGCCGCTATCATAATGCCAAGTATGGATAATATTGCGTAATTTAATGAGGGGGAAAATCGCTATCAAAATCACAGCGGCAAGGGTGGCTTTAGGGATAAATTCAAAACCATCACTCGCAAACATTACCGCAAGACTTAAAATAACAACGGCGATGAGCATTGCCATTTGAGTTCGCGCACCTGCGGAAAAATTAACCATTGTGCGACTAAATCCACCCGCTACTGACATACCACCGCTTACCGCTGTCGCTAAATTGGAAAAACCTAGCGCGACTAATTCCTGATTCGGATTAATTCGTTGATGACGCATATTTGCAGTAACTTTAGCAATCGCAACACTTTCAACATAGGCGATTAAGGAAATAAAGCCCGCATAAGGTAATAATAATTGCCATTTTCCCGAACCAATGAAATCGAGACTTAAGACAGGCAAGCCGCCAGAAATTTCACCGACAATTGCCACG
Organism: Methylococcaceae bacterium; assembly: GCA_013138855.1. GTDB lineage: Bacteria > Pseudomonadota > Gammaproteobacteria > Methylococcales > Methylomonadaceae > WTBX01. Next base: position 427 of record WTBX01000392.1, on the reverse strand, counting down.
TTCTCAGTGTTACTAAAGTCGTAATAAATCACTAATAAAGTCGTGATGACTACCGCTAATAACGGTGCGGTTTTACTAATCCCTAAGACAATCGCTTCACTTAAAGCGGTTTTTTTCAATAACGCGATTAAGGGTTTATTAAAAATTAATAAGATAGCCAAACTCAATGCACCTAAACCTAATGCAGTGATATTAGTCAGTTGGAAATAATCACTGTAACACTGTAAATCGACAGCACAGTGCGGTTTTGATAAGCCTAGTAAATGCGGAATCTGGCTAAAGATAATAAGAATAGATGCGCCGCTGGTAAAACCTGTTAACACGGGGTGGCTAATGAAATGCACTAGGCCGCCCATTCTTAAAACCGCCATTAGCAATAGAATAATGCCGCTTTCAGCCGCAAGAATGACCGCACTTTCGACAGGAT
>WTBX01000399.1 GCA_013138855.1 Methylococcaceae bacterium | reverse complement strand
TCATAGAGAACAGTCGGGGCATTGGCAACTTATGCCACCCGACAAAAATAACCCTTACAAACTCTTCCCTATTTGGGCAGGTATTGATGATTTCTTAAGTAAGAAAAGTGGCGCACAGCCTCTTAATGAACTGTATGACTACCTACAGAAACCGCCTTATGGCGTACAAAAAGGGACTTTATCATTAATTTTTATCGCCTATTACTTATCTAAACAACGGCATTTAGCCCTTTATGAAAGTGGCACATTTTGCTCACATGTCACGCAAGAGCATTTTGAAATATTACTTAAACGACCTGAATTATTTTCCGTTGAAGCCTTTACTTTTTCAGGCTTAAAAATGGACGTTTTTAATCAATATTTAGAGCGATTAGTCGGTAAATCACCCGAGGAAAGCACGTTAATTGATATTGTTAAACCGCTTGCACGGTTTATCGACAAGCTCCCTGTTTACACCTTATCGACGCGCAATTTAGATAAACAAACCATCGCCGTACGGGATGTTTTTCAAAATACAGCCAGTCCGATGGATTTGCTCTTTTCTCAACTCCCGATTGCCTGTGGATTGAGTCCCTATAAAGATGAAGTTGAATTTAATCAAGCCAATCCAGTCGATTTTCTCAATACCTTTGTGGCGCACTTAAATAGCTTAAACAAAGCCTATGATGACTTACTGGAACAATTCCAACAGCAATTAACCCAAGTCTTCGAGCTGAGTGAAACACTGAGCAGATCCGCTTTAAGAAAAGAATTAAAGCAACGCTATGCAGGCTTAGAAAAGTACACCATTGATGGTATTGGCTTACAAGCGTTTATCAAACGCCTACAAAATGAGAAAGAAAGCGATAAAGCATGGCTAGAATCGATTGCCACCTTTTTAGGCAAAGCCCCGCCTGATAAATGGAAACAAAATAATATCACCCAAGCAGAATACACACTGATAGATTTAAGCGAACGCCTAAAGCAGCTCGCCATGCTACATACCGAACAGCAATTACAGCAAGGCAATAACAGTCAAGCCACGCTTATTCGCATGGTCAATGCGCAAGGGGAGGTCAATCAAGTTGCTTATATTACGGACGACTTAAAAAACACCGCCAAGCAGAAAATTGCCGAATTAGATTTAACACTCGCCGATAAGCAATTAAAATTAACCATTTTGGCGCAGTTAATGGCAGAGTTAGCAGAATAAAGGAGTCTAGTCATGCCTGTTATTTCATATTTTTTTGGTATTTATATACGTATGTATCATGATGACCATAATCCTCCACATATTCATGTCGAATATCAGGGGCATCAGGCATTAGTTGCGATTAATGATGGTACGATTTTAGCAGGAACACTGCCTAGAAAGGCACATAAAATTATTCACGAATGGATGCAAAATTATCAACAAGAATTAATTGATGATTGGCAACGGGCTATTGCCTTAGAGCCATTGCTACATATACCAGGAGCAGATAATGATTAAAATTACACAGGCAGATTACTTAAAAGATAAAATTATTCACTTACATTTTTCAGATGGAAGTTGGGGCTTATATGATTGCCAAACCGTCATTGATAAGCAAAGTGTATTAGTAAAACCACTGGAAGTGGACGTATTTTTTAAAGGTTTCTACCTAGAGCTTGGCGCACTTTGTTGGCGAAATGGACTAGAATTAAGTCCTAGTAATATTCACCGTAAATTACAGCAACAACATTTATTACACCGACCCGATCAAGCAGCGTGATTAAGTACCGTTTAAAGAGCGACAAAGCCTAAACTATAGACTGCACGCTGTTTATATAAAAAAGGATCATGTTAATTTGGCTACCCACTTAAGACGGGACACCTTGGAGTCCAAAACGCGTTTTGGGCGTTTTAACACGGGATAAATAGCTTCTATACCCGCGCGGAAATAACCCGCGAAAGATGCGCTTGCACATGCTATTTTCATATTAACTTAATGGTAGTGATAAGCCGTTAGGGAGCGAGAGTTTATGAGCAGTCCCGTCTTAAGTTTATAGCCTAGATTCTATCTCCTTTAGCGAAGACTGTACCCCTAAAAAACACGATTAAAATTATTGCAAAAAGATGAAGACATATGGCTTTAAAAAAACTCCCTATCGGATTACAAACCTTCTCCGAATTGATTACAGAAAATTATTACTATGTCGATAAAACACCCTTGATTGAAAAACTAGCCAATGAAGGCAAGTATTATTTTCTATCACGCCCACGCCGCTTTGGAAAATCTTTATTACTTAGCACTTTGAAATCTACTTTTTTAGGTGAAGAAGAATGCTTTAAAGGGCTTTATTTAGAAAATAACTGGGACTGGTCAAAACAGTACCCCGTCATACATTTAAGCTTTGGCGGCGGGGGGGCTTCAAGTGTTGACATCCTGCACCAAATTATTCAATTCAACTTTGATAGTTGTGCTAAACACTATAATATTCAACTCAGTAATTGTTACCCACCCAATCGTTTTGGTGAATTAATACAAGCTATTTATGATAAAACGGGAATGCCTGTTGTCATATTAATAGATGAATACGATAAACCGATTTTAGATAACCTTAAAAAATTAGACTTTGCCGAAACCATCCGCAAGACCCGTTAGAAATCGGGAGGTTGTTTCGTGCACGTTCCTAAGCTAGTATTATAGTTGAGCGTCGCCTGACTCGCTCTGGTCTTTTGCGTGACTGCCCCGACACTCAGTCAACGGAACGCTAACCCGATCAGGAACGGGCTACTGGTTTCTGTCCAGCGGAATT
>WTBX01000223.1 GCA_013138855.1 Methylococcaceae bacterium | reverse complement strand
AAAATAGCAAGCATACAAAAATGTAATGAAACGTTTTTAGAACAATTAGATATTGGTGAAGCACAAACCATTATGCTTGCAAAAGAAATTAAAGCCGATAATACGCTTATAGATGAGCAGCTTTTCTGGTTCCCACATTCCGTGTGGGAATCCATACTAAGCTTGGAATTTTGTCACACCGTTCCCAAACTCTGTTTGGGAACGCATACCGACAAGCTCTGCTTGATGTTCTCAAATATCGACTAATTGCCTTCTATTCGTCAAGCAAGGCTTGATGAATAGGCATTCCCAAACAAAGTTTGGGAACGAGCCGAGTAGAAAACAGCCAGAATAGTTACTAAAACATTTAAAGAGAAAAAAATGCAAATTGCGGTTAATTTTAAAAATGATGAAATAGCAAAAAAAATTTTGTGGATATTGGAGCATTTTCAAAATGAAGGGGTTGAAATCATCGAAATTGAAAATAGCGAAGAAGAGATTTTAGGTCAGTTCCGCGAAGGATTGCGCGAAGTTAAGCTCATTAAAAATCAGCAGCTAAAATCAAGAGCAGTCGGGGAGTTGCTTAGTGAGCTTTAAAATTGAGACCACGCCAAGATTTGACAAGGATGCCAAGAAGCTAAACAAACGCTTCCCCAAACTTAAAGCGGATTTAACCCAACTGGTAACAGAACTCAAAAACAACCCAACAATGGGAACCCATTTAGGTGAAAATATTTACAAAATCAGATTGAAAAATTCGTCTATTCCAACAGGTAAAAGCGGTGGTTTTAGAGTTATTTCCTATTATCTGTTTGCCGATACGCTGTATTTTGTGACTATGTATTCAAAAACCGACCAAGAAAATATTTTGGATGATGAACTGAAAAAAATTATTCAAGAAGAAATAACCCATTCATCGCTTTAAAAGTCAGGTAGGTCGGGTTAGCCTTGTAGAGTGTGTATTGCACACCCTACAAGGCTTTTCTTGGTAGAAGGCTGAAATCAAGGTAACTAAAATGTCTGAACAAATTATAAATATCTCATTTCCTGTAAAAGAAGGAATATTAACCTCCTTAAAAGAAACAAAAGACGAATTCACCAAAGACGTGCTTTTTTTATCAGCTCTATTATTTTATAGAAAACGAAAATTATCACTTGGTAAAGCAGCAGAACTAGCAGGGTATAATAAAATGGATTTTATCGAAAAACTACAGCAGGAAGAAGAATATATCTTCGATTATTCTGAAAACGAAATGAATGAAATATTTGCTGATGTAAATAAAATCAAGTGAAAACTGTATCCAATACAACACCTATAATCTCATTTAGCAGTATAGGGAAAATTGAAATACTCAAGGATATATTTCAAGAAATAATCATCCCCCAAGCCGTTTATGATGAAATAAAAGCAAAAAAAGGTTACGGCTATAATGAAGTAGACTCACATTTTATAAAAATAGCAAGCATACAAAAATGTAATGAAACGTTTTTAGAACAATTAGATATTGGTGAAGCACAAACCATTATGCTTGCAAAAGAAATTAAAGCCGATAATACGCTTATAGATGAGCAGCTTGGCTATACCATAGCGAAAGAGTCTGGGTTAAATGTCATTAGAACTTTATCAATTTTACTAAAAGCTAAAGAAAATAATATTATTTCAGAAGTTAAGCCACTTATTGATGAAATGATTGTAAAAGGAAGATGGTATTCGCGTCATGTTTATTATGCCTTTCTGAAAAAGGCAAATGAGATATAAACAAGGTTTCCTTTAAATTTATCAATCCAACCACATTCCAAACCTCCGAGGTCTTTAAGACCTCGGAGGTTTAATTATTTTATAGAATAACATTTAGAAACTCAGGAAATATCATCATGTCTGATATAGAAATCGCTCAAAAAGCAACCATGAAACCGATTATTGGTTTAGCAGAACAAAACTTCGGCATTCCTGCCGAGCATTTAGACCCTTACGGTCATTACAAAGCTAAACTATCATTAGAATACGTCAACAGCTTAAAAGACCAGCAAGACGGCAAGTTAATCTTAGTTACCGCCATCAGCCCAACGCCCGCAGGCGAAGGTAAAACTACGACTACTGTCGGTTTAGGCGATGCAATGAATCGCTTAGGTAAAAAAACCATCATGTGTTTGCGTGAACCGTCTTTAGGCCCTTGCTTTGGCGTAAAAGGTGGTGCAGCGGGCGGTGGTTATTCACAAGTCGTTCCTATGGAAGATATTAACCTACATTTTACAGGTGACTTTCACGCTATCGGCATTGCTCATAACCTATTATCGGCATTAATCGACAACCATATTAATCACGGTAACGCTTTAGGCATAGACCCAAGACGCATCCAGTGGAAACGTGTCGTCGATATGAATGATCGCGCTTTGCGTAAAATCACCATTGGTCAAGGTGGACCTTTAAACGGTTATTTACGCGAAGATGGTTATGATATTGTCGTAGCTTCTGAAGTGATGGCAATTTTATGTCTAGCCACTAGCCGCGCTGATTTAAAAGATCGTTTAGGACGTATTGTTGTCGCTTATAAGTCCGACAAAGTTACCCCTGTTTATGCCAGCGATTTAAATGCACAAGGGGCAATGGCTGCGGTATTAAAAGATGCAATTAAGCCGAATCTAGTGCAAACACTCGAAAATAATATTGCGATTATTCATGGTGGGCCTTTTGCTAATATCGCACATGGCTGTAATACTGTAACTGCCACTAAAACGGCATTAAAACTCGCTGATTACGCGATAACCGAAGCAGGCTTCGGGGCTGATTTAGGGGCGGAAAAATTTATAGATATAAAATGCCGCATGGCAGGTTTAAAACCTTCGGCAGTCGTTTTAGTCGCAACCGTTAGAGCGTTAAAGTTTCATGGGGGTGTCAAAAAAGATGAGCTAAATAAAGAAAATATTGAGGCTTTAGATAAAGGTTTTGTTAATTTAGAACGCCATCTAACTAATATTACCGAACATTACGGCTTACCTTGTGTTATTTGTATTAATCATTTTACCTTTGATAGTGATGCTGAAATCGCGTTATTAAAAGAAAAATGTGAAGCTTTAGGGGCAAAATGCGTTGTTTCTAAACATTGGGCAGAAGGCGGAAAAGGTGCGGAGCAATTAGCACAAGAAGTCTTAGAAATTGTTGATAATCGTGAGCCTGAGTTTAGCTATGTTTATGATGAAGATTTAAGCTTATGGGAAAAAATCGAAGCGATTTCAACTAAACTTTACGGTGCAGAAAAAGTTACCGCATCCGCAGCTATTAAAAAGAAATTAGCTAATTGGGATAAAGACTATGGAAAATTCCCTGTGTGTATAGCAAAAACGCAAATGTCTTTTTCAACCAGTCCAAACGCTAAAGGCGCACCGTCTGGACATACCGTAGAAATCAGCGAAGTACGACTTGCAAACGGGGCAGGTTTTATTGTCGCCATTGCTGGAAATATGATGACCATGCCCGGTTTACCAAAAATTCCAGCGGCAGAGCGCATAGATATTACAGATGATGGTACAATTACAGGATTGTTCTAAACTATAAATGACAATGCTTTAAAAGCCACTGTAAAAATCATTTACGGGGGCTTTTAGTTTTTAATCATGAGTGATTACTTAAATTTAAGACAAAGGCTAAACAATGAGTGATAAAAAATTTCGATTAGTAACCCGTAGTGATTTTGATGGCTTAATTTGTGCTGTCTTATTAAAAGAGCTTGATTTAATTGAGGATATTAAGTTTGTGCATCCTAAAGATATGCAGGATGGAAAAATAGAGATTAGTGATAACGACATCACCACTAACTTGCCTTATGTTGAAGGTGTTAATCTGGCATTTGACCATCATTTAAGTGAAACCATTCGCAACGAAAAAAAAGATAATCATATTATTGATCCAGATGCTCCGTCTGCGGCACGCGTAGTTTATGATTATTACGGTGGTAAAGAGCGTTTTCCTGAAAACTGGACAGAAATGATGGAAGCCGTTGATAAAGGTGATTCTGCTCAGTTTAGTAGAGAAGAAATCTTAAACCCTAAAGGCTGGGTATTAATGAATTTCTTAATGGATGCGCGTACTGGTTTAGGGCGTTTTAGAGATTTTACTGTCTCTAATTATCAATTAATGCTGGCGTTGATTCATTACTGTAAAGATCACAGTATCGAAGAAGTTTTAAAACTTTCTGATGTAAAAGAGCGTGTTACTTTATATATGGAACACGAAGAACAAGCAAAAGAGCAAATTAAACGCTGTGCTAGCGTTCATGGTAACTTAGTGGTGTTAGATTTACGTCAGGAAGAGACGATCTATGCTGTTAATCGGTTCATGATCTATGCTTTATTTCCTGATACGAATATTTCTATTCATGTCATGTGGGGCTTAAAGCAACAAAATACTGTGTTTGCAATTGGTAAATCTATTTTAAACCGTTCGTCTAACACTAATGTCGGTGAACTTTGC
>WTBX01000081.1 GCA_013138855.1 Methylococcaceae bacterium | reverse complement strand
CCCTCAACATGCAAATACAACACATCCAACTTATCCAACTTATCCAAAGTATCAGCTTTACCATTCAACAACGACAAAATACTCTGATTAACCTCTACAATAGGCGGCTTAACATCCATAAAAATCCTCTGGGCAGTGAAAAAACAAAAATTATTTTACTCGAATCTGTAAAACCAAGTTGTAGAACTTTTTTAGTAATCTACTTTGCCAAGCCTCTTTTGTAAAATATATTGAAAATATAATTTACACTGTCATAATACTACTAAATTCAAAAGGTAGTTATCATGGCAACAGAAAACGTAAATGTGAGAGTGACAGGTGAACTTAGAAACCACCTGCAACAACAAATAGGTGTAAAAGGACTTTATGAAAACGCCAGCGAATATATACGCGATTTAATTCGTAATGATCTCAAACAACATCATGAATCATGGGACTGGTTAAAACAAGAACTAGAGCCTGCTTTAAGAGCGGATGAAAATACCTACATAACCGTAACCGCAGATGATGTCATTAACCGAAACAAAAACAAATAAATATGCCTAGTTATCGTTTTTTTCCACCCGCCGATAGACGGCAAGATGAAATTTGGGATTATAGCGACAAAACATGGAGCAAAGCACAGGCGGAAAAATATATCCGCAACTTACACAAACATCTGCAAGCTTTAGCGGATAGAAAAAAACAATGGAGAAACCTGCCAAATTCTCTAATCGTTCCGCCAGACCTCAATATAAAAATCTATTTTAGTCAATACGAACGCCATTATGTGTTTTTTCGTGAATTATCAGAGGATTCAATTGGCATAATGAGCATACTGCATGAATCTATGGATATTCCCGTCCGTCTGGGGAACGACTTGGAAAAAATCAGGAATAATAAAAAACGCTAGCCAATAAAAAACCCGCTAAGCCTTACGACTTAGCGGGTTTCTTTTAAATCTCGTGGTACCGAGGGTCGGAATCGAACCGACACTCCCGAAAGAATTGGATTTTGAATCCAACGTGTCTACCAGTTTCACCACCCCGGCACGAACCCAACATTATAAGGGGGTTGTTTTAAGAATGCTAGTATTTTTTTCGTGAATTACGCTGCATAAGCTGATAATATCGCTGCCTATGAAAAAAAGTGACTTTAATTATCAACTACCAGAAGAGCTTATCGCTCAAAAACCCCTTGCTGAACGGACAGATAGCCGTTTGCTTTGCGTTAATAAACAAACAGGGCAATTAGACGATAAGTATTTTAATGACTTTATCAACTTACTTAAACCTAATGATTTATTAGTTTTTAATGATACCAAAGTAATTCCCGCGCGATTATTTGGTAAAAAACAAACAGGCGGTAAAATTGAAATATTAATTGAGCGCGTGCTTGATGCTCATCAAGCGATTGCTCATATCAAAGCGAGTAAATCCCCTAAAGCTGGGGCGATGCTTGAATTAGAGTGTGGCTATCAGTGTGAAGTGTTAGGGCGTGAGGATGATTTATTTAAATTATGTTTTCAAGGCGAAGAAACCTTATTAAGCATTTTGGATAAAGTTGGGCATATGCCGTTGCCACCTTATATTAGCCGCGAAGACGATGAATCGGATTTAACCCGTTATCAAACGGTGTTTGCAAAACAACAGGGCGCAGTTGCAGCTCCTACGGCGGGTTTGCATTTTGATGATTTAACGATGCAGCAGATTAAAGATAAGGGTATTGCGACTGCCTTTGTAACTTTGCATGTCGGTAGTGGGACTTTTCAACCTGTGCGCGTTGAAAATTTAGATGAACATTTAATGCACAAAGAATATTTTAATGTGTCTGAAGCAACGGTTGCAGCGGTTCAGAAAACTCGTGTTAATGGGGGCAGGGTGGTTGCCATTGGCACTACTGCGGTCAGAGCTTTGGAGTCTGCCTCGCAAACAGGCACGCTTAAAGCAGGTTTCGGTGATACCGATTTATTTATCACCCCACCTGATTATTGTTTTAAAAGTGTCGATGCGATGCTAACTAATTTTCATTTACCAGAATCAACCTTGCTAATGTTAGTCTCGGCTTTTTCAAGTTATGAAAACATCATGAAAGCTTATCAACACGCGATAGAGCAGCGTTATCGTTTTTTTAGTTACGGTGATGCAATGTTTTTATCTGCTTAAATATTCGGAGTGAAAAAACACGTTTTTTCACTGACGTTTAAAATAAAACATCAAGGTATATTTTAACTATTGAGCATTAGAAAAAGTGAAAAAAACTGCTTTTTCACTCCTCTTTTTTATTTCGCAGCGACAGTAATCGTCTGATTAGTGTCGCTGCTTAAACAAAAATATGTTGTCGGTTAAAGAACCGTTATAAGTGTTGTAACCTTGATGTTTAGTGAAAAATTGCTTCAAATGAATAACCACCCATTTCTAAAATTTCTTTCAATCGCTTCAGCCCATCCATCTGAATTTGTCTAACGCGCTCTCTAGTTACCCCTAGTTCTTTGGCAACTTGCTCTAAAGTGGCATTTTCATAACCGCATAAGCCATAACGACGACAAATCACTTCACGTTGCTTTTCTGATAATTGAAAAACCCAATCAGCAACATTTTTTCTAATACCATTTTCTTGTAATGATTCTGGCGCACCTTTGCTTTCATCATCGGCAATAGATTCAATAATCGAACGATCAAAATCATCACTATAGGTCACGTCAACCGAAGTGACACGCTCATTAAGTTTTAAAATTTTCGAGACGGTTTTAACAGGTTTATTCACATGCTCGGCAATTTCTTCCATGCTAGGATCATAATTTAACTTTTGAGTTAAAAATCGTTGAGCTTTTAAATAAACATTCATTTCTTTAACAATATGAATCGGCAGGCGAATAGTGCGGGTCTGATTCATAATAGCGCGTTCAATCGTTTGTCTAATCCACCATGTTGCATAGGTAGAGAAGCGAAAACCACGATCTGGGTCAAACTTTTCAACCGCACGAATCAAGCCTAAATTACCTTCTTCTATTAAATCTAATAGCGGCAGACCACGGTTTAAATAACGCCTTGCAATTTTCACTACTAAACGCAGATTGCTTTCTATCATGATTTTACGTGCCGCCTCATCACCTTTTAAGGCACGTTTACCATAAATTTTTTCTTCATCTGCGGTTAATAGTTTTGATTTTCCTAGCTCGTTTAAGTAAATCCGCGTTGCATCAAAATTATTATCTTGCTGTAAATCAATCGTTTCAATGTTTTCGATTTTAGGTTCTTCTGGGACTGCTTTGTCAGCACGTCCTATGATGTCATCTAAATCAAAACTCACCGTTTCAGAAAAAGCTACACTGGTATTATCTGTTACAACTTCACTTAATTCGTCCTTCATACTAACCTCCAAGCCTATTAAGCTCGCTCACCTTCTAGGTAAAAAACGTATTGGGTCAATGGATTTGCCATTTTTTCTAATTTCAAATTTTAATATTGGCGGTTTATATCCAATCTGCCCAATTTCTGCTATTACTTGACCTTGTTTTACTTTTTGACCAAGTTTAACGAGGGTGCGTCGATTATTGGAATAGGCGGTCATATAAAGTTTGTTGTGTTTTATCACTATAAACTTGCCATGCCCATAAAGACTTGTATTAACTGCGACTACTTTTCCTGGTGCCGCTGCCTTTACTTTTTGCCCTATTTGTCCGCTAATTTCAACGCCCTTATTGCCAGTTTTAGAAAAAACCTTAAGAATTTTTCCAGCAACTGGCCACTGACAGTGAAACTTTAACATGTTTCTGTTATTATTTGAAATTATTGAAGTTTTTTGTGGATTAACTCTCAAATTTTTTGTGATGGTGAGCTGGTTTTTAGCTATTTTTATCTCGCTATGTTTTTGTTTAATATTAGGAATTTTCAATTTTTTCCCCACATGTAATTGACTAGGGGATAAAATATTATTTGCGGCAGTAATGAGGTAATGATCGACCTTAAAGTGCCGACCAATGGAGTATAAAGTGTCGCCTTTTTTGACAATATAATCGTCAAAACTAAAACCTTGAACGGTATTTTTAGGCGTAATCGTGGGTGATTTTTGCTTAAGATGGAGGGGGGATTTTGTTTCGTCAGGCGATGTGTATTTTGGAGGTTTGCTTATTTTTTTCTTAGCCTTAGGAGCGAGCGGGGATTTAGTTTTATTAAGAGGAGAAACTTGCTCTTTTGCGTAGGGCTTTTTAAAAAGCTGTAACTCTTGACCCGCAATAATGCGATAAGGGGGGGCAATATTATTCCAGCGGGCTATATCATGGTAAGTATGTCCATGTACCTTAGCAATAGATGATAAGGTATCCCCCGCTTTAACTTTATAAACTTTTGAGGCTCGCTTAGCCTTTAGCTCATCATAAAACTTTTCTGGAGCCTCATGTTCTTTATCTTTACACGCGACTAACCCTAAGGCTAATAACAGCAAAATAAAGCGTAGCTTTTGAAAGGTAAACATTGACGTAAAGACTCGTTGTATAAAGCCGCAAAGACAAAGCTTTTCAACAACGGCTATTTTTTTAGCAAAATTTCTTTTGCTAGATTGATTTTAGCCGCCAGATAATCAGTGCCTCCACGGTCTGGATGGTTTTTTTGCATAAGTTTTCGATGCGCTAAAATAATTTCTGGTTTATTCGCTCCAGATTTTAAACCCAGAACCTCATAAGCTTCGTCCTTAGTCATTCCTTCTTTGCCTTTTGGGGAATGATTTCCTTGTTGATAAGAATTTTGCTTATATTCACCTTTAAACATAGACCATAATTGATGAATCTGCGGAAAGAAACGCAGTAATACAGGGAATAAGCGTGCGATTGCGGCGAGCATTAATCCAAATAACGCAAATAAAGCATTCAATTTACCCGTGAGCGTAAGAAACAATAATGCAATGATACCGAGCGAAAAAGCTATTTTTTTGATATGTTTAGCAATGATTGCAGGCGGTGTTTTTAAAAATAGCCACACGACAAACCATGACAGAAGAATCAGCAGTATAATTAGAAGAATTCGTATCAACAGTGAGTTCCCTTTAGTTTTAGGTTAAATAAAGAATTATTGGCTTAATTAGAGTGATAATATTCTCACGACCAAACTCTCTTTCATTACTTTTTAGATATTAATTATGTCAGAAAATCAGCCTATAAACGCAAAAGCCAGTTATATCCGCGAAGAAGAATCAGGAATTCTGGAAAAAATGGGAGTGAAATACTATCGTCATATGGCGCAGAAAGCAGGGGTTTCTGAATTAGCAGACATGCCCATTGATGATTTACCGCCTGATGACGTTATGTGTTCACTCGCGGATAATATCACTAATTTTGCCGCGATTATTGCGTTTAGTATAGGCGCGTTAACGACGGTAATATCAGTATGGTTTGAGTGGAAATATCATAACCGTATGGATGAATATCTTTATTATTTTTATTACGCCTTAATAGTAGCAAGCATGTTAGTGGTAGAAATGGGGGTGTTATTTTGGTTAGGGTTAAAAACGGTGCATGGACTTGCTTGTTTAACAGGACATCAACATGCTGATGAAGACCCTTTATTACCAGGTAATGATGCCGTTGCCAATATTCTAGCCCGTGCCGCCTTAGAAGTCCCAGACCCTGTGGTACATTATCTAGGCATAGACCCTTTAAAACACGTCCCTAAAACCAAATTATTATTTATCAGCCTGCTTTATAAAGCTAAAGTCATTTTGAGTGGCTTGGTGGTTAAATTTATTCTGGTGCGTATTTTTGGTAAGGGCGGCAGTCGTTTAGGCTTTACTTGGATAGCGATTCCTATTACAGGCATTTGGGATGCCTTTGTGATGTATAAAGTCGCTAAAGAAGCGCGTTTACGGTTATTTGGTAATCGTTTAGCGCATCATTTGGCCGATAGTGTGCTAGAACCTGAATTATTCGATCATTTATCACCTAAAGCACGAGAAGGTGCGATTAGAGCGATAGCAACGACGATGGTGTTATCACAAAGCTATCATCCTAATATGCTTATTTTATTAATTAAACTTTGTGATGCTTTTGAGATAGACGATCAAGGGGAATATGATGATTGGGAAGATTTTCTGGTGATATTGGATGAAGTTGAAGAGCATGAGCGTTTTTTTATTCTCGATTTATTGTGTGTTTCCGCTGCCTTTGATGGCAACCTCTCACGCCTTGAGCGCGAATTTTTGCCACAAGCTTTTGGTGAGCATACCGAGGTCTATTTTCAGCGTATGGAAGAACTGACCGAAGTTTTATTAAACGGCCAACTTCATAAAGCCAAAGAATGAGGTAAATTAGATTGTGAGGCGGGTTAATGTTTGGAACCGCGACTTTTAGTCGCGCACGAATCTTTATAGCTTATTACACTTATTCAGTCTCGTGCGCGACTAAAAGTCGCGCCTCCGACCTAATTATTTAGATTTATGGAAGCATTTTGCGGTTTTTTTGGACAGAAGGATAAACAATTATTAATGTCGATGGCGAATGCTTTAAGCCACCGCAGAGGTAATGAAGCAGAACAATTACAACAAAATGAGGTCAGTTTTTATTACAGCAGTCCCTATCGAAATTGGCAACAAGCAAAACACGCAGGTTTTGCAAGTAATGGATCGGCTCATATTGTTATCGCAGGTTTTTTCACCCATCAACAAAAAACACCCCAACAAGTTTTAAATGATTATTTACAATTAGGCACAGAGGCTTTAACCGCCTTACAAGGTGCATTTATCTTAGCCTTATGGGATGGCGAACACGCTTATTTAATGCGCGATGGTAGTGGTCAACGCACCGTTTATTATGCCGAGCATCAAAACCGTTTATTATTTGCCAATGAACCTAAAGGCATTCATCGTCATACAGGGTTTGATAGAACCTTAAACCCCGCCTCATTAGCCCAATATTTAACCTTTAGTTTCGTGCCAGAAGAACAAACCATGCTGCAAGGTTTGTATGAATTAATGGCAGGACACTTGCTGCATTATCATCAAGGGCAAATCACGGTTAAACGCTATTTTATTTTTGAAGATACAGCCATACAGGAACAAGATGCCGTCAAACGTTTTCAAAAGCACTTTAGTAATGCCGTATCAAGCCGTTTAAGCGATGATAAAGTAGGAGTGTTTTTATCAGGTGGTTTAGATTCCAGCGTGATTACAGCCGAACTTGCTGCCCAAACCGATCCGCAAAAAATTTATAGTTATTCAATTCATTTTGGTAAGAAATATCTTAATGAACTTGATTATGCAC
>WTBX01000108.1 GCA_013138855.1 Methylococcaceae bacterium | reverse complement strand
CAAATAGCAAAAAAGAGAAAAATAAATATTTAAGACGAATTAAAAACCATCTTCATATTGTATCCGCCTTTACTTCATTTAAACGTCAAACCATTAAAGATAATGATAAGTACACTCAAGAGTTTGGGCACTTTTTAACTTAAAAATTATTTCGACTCGTTCCCAAACTCTGCTGGGGAATCCCTATTAATCAAGCTCCGCTTGATTAATAGAAAGTATTAGTCAATATTTAAAAACGCGAAGCAGAGCTTGTCGGTATGCGTTCCCAAACAGAGTTTGGGAACGAGACAAACTTAATAAGGAACAAATCATGGCCAGAGCTAAAAAATATTGTGAAGCGGATTTAATTTTGCTTTACGATTTAAAACGTCATGTCGGCAATAATAAAAGTCCTTTATTAATCAAATGGCTGGATTGCAAAACAGAGTTAAATGCAGGTGAGCAATATATTTTTGACTTTATCTTAAAAAATGCTCAGGAAAAAATAGATGGCTGGCACGAAGAAGAATTGAAAATGAAATTTATTTCTTTTGTACTGCATTTAGGGCATTTAGTCGATAATCCCGTTTATAATACTTATTTTGAACGTACCGTTGAAAGTACGGTAGAAGAGCATTATTTAAAAATTAAAACCGATTTTATGATTGCTAAGGGGATTTTAGATAAACCCCAAAATCCGTATTTTCATTTTCAGGAATGGAAAAAGCATCGTGACCCAACAGGCGACCCTGTTGCTCAATTATTAGAAGCCTTTTTAATAGCCCAAGAAATTAATCAAAATGACAATCCTATTTATGGCTGTACGGTGACAGGAAAATATTGGGAATTTTTTATAATGTCAGGAAAAAATTATTTTATTTCTAAAAGTTATGATTGCACGGAAAGTGATGATTTAATGAAAATTATTGCCGTATTACGCAAATTTAATCACATCTTAGAAACTAAGCTTTTAAAAGCAGGGGCATAAATATGGATGCTGTAACTAGCTATCAGGCTGCTAATAACCTATCTCAATTAATTGACAATGTTGTTGAAAATGTAGAACCTACCATAGTTTGTAATGATGACGGTAACAAAGCGGTTTTAATGGGCTTAGATGAATTTAATGCATGGCAAGAGACATTTTATTTATTATCAAATCCTGCTAATGCTGCACACTTACAAAAATCTATTGCTGAATTAGAGCAAGGGCTGGTTTTTGAAAAACAGCTTATTGAAGAATGAAATTAGTTTTTTCAGAAAGTTCGTGGTCTGATTATCTTTGGTTTCAGGACAACGACAAGAAATTATTAAAACGTATCAATGGCTTAATTAAAGAAATTAGCCGAACACCTTTTGAGGGGACAGGAAAACCTGAAATGCTTAAAGCAAACTTATCAGGTTTTTGGTCAAGAAGAATTAATTCAGAACATCGATTGGTTTATAAAGTAACGGAAACAGAGATTATTTTTATTTCTTTTCGATTTCATTATCAAAAAAATTAATCAAATTTATTTTTATTATTTACACAGAAAATTATGTCAAAAATCAAAACTATTGAAGGAAACTTAACCGTTGAAGGTGGCAAATTTTGTATTGTCGCATCACGCTTTAACAGCTTTATTGTTGAACAACTTGAAGGCGGTGCGATTGATACTTTAGTGCGTCATGGCGCAAATAAGGACGATATTGATCTAGTCAAAGCACCAGGTGCATTTGAATTGCCAATGGTGATTCAACGTATCGCTGCAATGAAAAAATATGATGCCATTATTGCGGTTGGAGCAGTCATTCGTGGTGGCACACCACATTTTGAATATGTCGCGGGTGAGTGTGTTAAAGGTATCGCGCAGGTTTCTCTGCAATATGATGTGCCTGTTAGCTTTGGCGTTTTAACCGTTGATACGATTGAACAAGCCATTGAGCGTGCGGGAACTAAAGCAGGCAATAAAGGCGGCGAAGCAGCGATGTCTGCGATTGAAATGGTTAGTTTATTTAAAAATCTGGAAGCTTAATGAGTCAAGCAAAAACCAACGCTAGAAAATGTGCCGTACAAGCTCTTTATCAATGGCAAATGACGGGTAAAAATCTGAGTGGTATTGAAATAGATTTTTTGGAAGAAGAACGCTTAAAAGGGGCGCAAAAAAGCTACTTTAAAGAATTATTTTATGGCGTTCCTAAACAAGTCGATGTGATTGATGAGGCGTTGACAGAATTTGTTGATAGACCCGTTGAAAAAATTGACCCTGTAGAGCGTGCAGTTTTAAGATTAAGTGTTTATGAGTTAATTAATTGTTTAGATACTCCGTATCGCGTGATTATTAATGAGGGCGTGAATCTGGCAAAAGATTTTGGTGCAGATGGTTCGCATAAATACGTTAATGGTATTTTGGATAAAATTGCACAGAAACAGCGTAGCGTAGAAATTAACGCGAGAAATAACAAAAAGTAAACTGGGCTGGGATTAAAAAATGATTGTTGTTAGAGGTGAGACTGATAAGCCTGAAAGTAGTCAAAAGTTAGCTAATTATTTTGAAGCTAGAACGGACATTGAAGGATACTTATATTTAGGTTATCCCATCATTGGAACGGTTGAAGGTGGTTATCAAATTGATGCTTTGATGCTTTCAGAACAACATGGCGCAATCATTTTTCATCTTATAGAAGGGGCTTTTGATAATTCTATTGAAATAGAGGATATTCAGGATGAAAATTTTACTAAACTGGAGTCAAAGTTAAAGCAACATAAAGATTTAACTCAAAAACGTACGCTTGCCGTTGAATTAAATGTTGTAACCTTTGCTTCAGCTTGGATAAATCATCAAGATTTGGATTCTGATTATCCTATTTTAGTTTCTGATAATGATTTAACTACTTATTTGAATAATATTGCTTGTCAGGATAATCATTGTTATTCAACATTAGTTTCTGTTATTCAATCTATTACAAGTATTAGGCATAGAAATAATAAACGCGATATTAAAAAGCCAGATTCAAAAGGGGCTAAGTTAAAAAAACTGGAAGATTCCATTGCTAATTTGGATAGACAACAAAGTGCTGCGGTTATTGAAACAGTTGAAGGTGTACAACGTATTCGAGGGTTAGCAGGGTCTGGAAAAACAATTGTTTTAGCATTGAAAGTTGCTTATTTGCATTCTAAAAATCCAGATTGGAACATTGCAGTTACTTTTAATAGTCGGTCGCTAAAAGAGCAGTTTAAACATTTTATTACACTTTTTACTTTAGAGAATATTAATGTAGAACCTGATTGGGAAAAAATTAACATTCTTCATGCTTGGGGGAGTCCTTCAAAATTAGGTGTTTATTATGAAATATGCCTTAAACATAATGTAGAGTATTTCGATTTTAACTCGGCTAGGTCTTTTACAAAAGGGGATGAAAAAGAGTTTGATGTTGTTTGTGAAAAAGCATGTAGCGAAATTAAAACTTTTCAAAAGTATTATGATGTAATTTTGGTTGATGAGGCTCAAGATTTTTCAGCTTACTTTTTAAGGTTATGTTACGGCATTCTGAAAGATCCAAAGCGATTGATTTATGCTTATGACGAATTACAAAATTTAGATAACAGACAAATGCCATGCCCAGAAGAATTATTTGGGTTAGATACTAATAATAAACCACTTGTTTTACTGGAAAATACTCAAGGTAAACCTAAGCAAGATATTG
>WTBX01000434.1 GCA_013138855.1 Methylococcaceae bacterium | reverse complement strand
ATTATAAAAACGGCTTCAAAATAACCTTAAGCTCACCAGAAACAATCGTTTCCACTTCGGTATCCATTGCAATCAACGAAGCAAAACAGTTTAAAATCACTAATGCATTATTATTAGCATCACCTTGTGAAATATTGCATAAACGCCCTTCGCTGCGATGGAACAATCAAAAAAACTTGCAACCCTCCTTACCTGCGGCATTAGCGTTAACCTTGTTAGGATGCTTATATTCTTTCCAATTATCGACTCGTTTACCGATATTCAAGTGAGGGAATTGCTCATCACCTGAATGCGGTAAGCCTAAAAAATCCAATAACTGAGGCAAGCTATCTGCCTGACTAATATCAATACTCAGTAGATTATCGCGGCGGTGAAAATAATCCATCACCGCCTGCTCGTGCCGCTGGTAACAAGTTGTGAGATGAGCTTCATCGAGGGAGGTATCTACATTATTCAAGTCAAAAGTCTGCCCAAAACTACGCTTTAATATTGGGGTTACGTAAGTCTCGCCATTTAGGCGGGGCTGCATCTTATTCAGCAGCATCTGTATTGATGGCAACCACTGATCAAGTGGACGCTGTAAATAGACGAATTTAGACTCGGGAAATAGCGCATCAAGCTGCTGATAATCGCTAAAGCAGGGGCAGTCAGAAACCACGTCCGCCAACTCAAAGGCGCGTTTGGTATAGGCGGTATGAGCGACCTTAAAGTGTTCGAGTAGGGCAACGCTAATACTGGTAGTACCTGTTCGTGGTAAGCCTATGATAAAGAGTTTGTTCATGGGGTCTCATATGAGGGGTAAATTTGTAAATTAGGAACCAAAGGTATCAGAGTAAAGTGATTTTGGCTTGCTGAAAATATATAGAGATATATCCTATTCCTTTTGCATGAGTTTCACTGATACAATCTAATTATTAATTTAGTGGAGAAAACGATGTCAGTATCAATACCTTTAGAAACCATGACGGTCGAAGAAAAAATTTTAGCGATGGAATTAATTTGGGAAAATTTATCCGCACAGGCGAGCAATATTATCACTCCGAAATGGCATGAGGATATTTTAGGCGAGCGAGAAAAAGCTCTGCAACAAGGTATAGAACAGCCTATTGATTGGGAAATTGCTAAAAAAAATCTGCGTAATAAATTAAATGAAAATTAAAATATTGCCGTCTGCATTGCAAGATTTGGAGGATGGTTATGATTTTTATCAGCAACAATCAACAGGGTTAGGGAGTTATTTCTTAGATTCGCTTTACTCGGATATTGATTCTTTGCAAATTACCGCTGGTTATCATTCCATTCATTTGAATCATTATCATCGTTTGCTATCAAAACGCTTTCCTTTTGCTGTTTACTATAAAGTTAAAAGCAGCCATGCTGTTATATATGCGGTGCTTGATTGCAGAAGAAAACCATCATGGATCAAACAAAAATTAAGGCAATTATAATGAAGGATCAAAGTGGTCGGAGTAACTTGATTAATAGAAAGCAATTAGTACAACACTTACGAAAACTCTGCGCAAAAATGATTAAAATTTAGCAACTACTCAGAACATACGGAGACGCGACTTCCAGTCGCGCACGAGACCAAAAAATCTCTCCAAAATCTATAAATCCAACCAATTAAAAAAAACGCGTTTTAAAATTCATATCTACAACTTCGTGCGCGACTGGAAGTCGCGGCTCCGCCTGAAACGAGATAAACCCCCATTAATTATAAAAACGGCTTCAAAATAACCTTAAGTTCATCAGAAACAATCGTTTCCACTTCTGTATCCATTGCAATCAACGAAGCAAAACAGTCTAAAATCACTAATGCATTATTATTCGCATCACCTTGTGAAATATTGCATAAACGCTGACTAAACGCTTGATTAACTATCTGGATTTCCTTATACATCGCCACAAAACCCTCTAAATCCCAATCCGCGCTTTTACCTTCTTTATAACGCAAATATTGTGCAATTAAATACATAGATAAAGAACGATAAGACGTTTCTTCGTAAGAGGAAAATGGCAAATGAAAACGCGCCATCGGGCGTAATTTATCCAAAATAGGACACCCGCTACAACTCATATAAAGACCTAAAATAGAACTAAGTGTATCTTGAACGGTTGTCTCTACCGTATAAGTTCTTGAAGAAGATTGAACCGACACCTTAACCGTTTGATGAGAAATTAAATCACAAAAATGGCTGACTAATTCAACCAAATTAATGGCAACAGGACAGTGCGGTGTTTCTTCTAGCTTTAACGGACAATTAGGGCATTGGCAATAATCAAGCCTTGTCCATTCTGGCAAAATAGCAGGTTTCGATGTAAATAACTCCAGACTTTTACCCTCTAAATGAATAGGGACTTCATAGCTATTTTGGTCATCAAACACCAGCGTGTAAGTAATAATATTTTTAGCAGTCATATTTCTCACCTTATGCAATGGAAACGCGGTCTTTAGCCACGTAAAGCTTTAAATTTACGCAAAAACCTGACAGGTCTTCTCGGAGGTTTAAAGGCAATCAAAAGACCTGTCAGGTTTGCTGCCCATGCTTGTTGTGAATAATGCGTAACATCTGTTATTTAATCTGTAAAATCTCATTAATCAGAGCTTTTCGTGTATCTATTTTTACATCGGTTAAACGTTTTATCGAAGGGGTTTCGCTAAATTTTAAAAACTCCAAACCTGCATCACCTTTTTCCAGCAAAAATCCTACGGTAACGACTTTATAATCTTTAGTTAACTCTATTGCTTTACCTGCAACCTGCCATTGATCTTTATCAAAGCCAATATTGGCATAATGTAAAAAGCCGCCATGACCTTTTAAATTTAATCCTGCCTTTAACGCTTTTTGTAAAATTTCGCCAGACATTTTAACTAACTGTAATTCACCACTAAAAGGCAGAATTTTAATGACATCGTATTCAGTAATCGCGCCAGCGGGGAGGATGTCATCAATCCTAATTGAGCCACCGTTATATAAGGAAACATCAGCTTCTGGGTAAGCGTGTAAATAAGCATTAGCGATTAAATCTGTTAACGCAGTGGTTTTATTTCTGATACTGGCTTCTTGTCCATCTAAAGGTTCTTTTATCTGAGCTATTATTCTTTCTGGCTCAAAACCTTGCGCTTTGAATAAATTAAACGCTTGCTGTTGCCATTGTTGTACTAATTTTTCAGTTTCTGTATCTAATGCTATGGTTTCATCCAAAAATAACAGCTTAGATTCTATCTGTTTGCTGCCATTGTGTTTGTCTACACTAATTTGATGAATAAACGCTGACTTTGCATTAGCATCCGCTTTAGCGATGGGAACGAGGTTTTTGCCGCGTCGTAAGTAAATATTCTCATGTTCATGTCCGCCAATAATTAAATCAACATCATCGAGTTTTTCTGCAAATTGAATATCACTCTCTAAGTCTTGATGCGTCACTAAAATAATTAGTTCAACTTGTTGCTGTTTCAATTTCTGTATCGCTTGTTGAGTGGCTATTAATGGGTCACTAATCTGAATAAATTTTTGTTTTAATTCAGATAAAGTAACGCCAATTAAACCCACTTTTACACCATCTACTTCAAATACGACGGTTTTTTGACTATTTAATAATGGCTTTCCTGTTTCGCTATCAAGTACATTAGACGAAAAAAATACCGTATCAGATTCAGCAAGACGCTTAAGTAATGCGGTTTTTCCTATATCAAATTCATGATTGCCAAAAGTGGCGTAATCCCATTTTAAATGATTGAACAATGCAATCATTTGTTTACCCGCTAATGGCTCACCATTTTGTATGGATGTACCTATTGCCGAGGGGCTAAGTAAATCTCCTGCTAAAATGCCATAAGTATTGGGGTTAGCTTTCCTAAGCTGTTGTAATAAGGTCGCTATTCGTGCGACTCCACCTGTTTTACCACCATTTAAAGGGGAGATTTCATAAACATCATTTAACTGTAATAAGGTAATTGAAGTTTTAGGTGAACTACAGGCACTGAGGATTAACGCGAAACAAATTAATAGGATATTTTTATAAAGATTCATTAGATTAGCTATTTAAGGGGAGTAAATTTCCACAAGTACGATTAAAATGAAGGGCAAAGCCCTTTGGTTTGCTGCCAGTCCCCCCGTATTGACATTGCTGTATTTAGTGGGGACTGGCAGCTACCCAAAAGACTGCGTCTTTCAGATAGCCGCCAGCCTTATGTGATTTTCCAAGACTTCATGTTCTTCATGCTCTTCATGGTTATATTTTAGAAATGTGTTACCTGTCTCGTCTTAAGTTGATAGCCAAACTTTCGTGCGCGACTAAAAGTCGCGGCTCCGCTACTGATTCCCATAACTCCAATTAAGCTTTTCGCGTAAAGTATTAAAAAAATCATAACCCTGTGGATGCAGCATTTTAATGGGCGTAGGTACTTTTTTAATTAAAATTTTATCGCTAATTAAAACTTCGGGGATTTCCAAATAATCACAAGTTACTAGCGCGTTAATTTGTTTAGTCTGACAAAAGCTTATTTCTATTTCAGCATCATCATTAATGACAATCGGACGATTAGACAAGGTATTTGGATTTAACGGGACTAATACTAGCGCGTTTAAGGCGGGGTGCAATATAGGCCCTCCTGCCGAAAGTGAATACGCGGTAGAACCTGTCGGCGTAGAAACGATTAAACCATCTGAGCGTTGCGAATTAAGAAATTGTCCATCAATATGCGTGGTAATTTCTATCATGCTAGGCGTTACCCAACGATGTATCACTACTTCATTTAAGGCCTTTTCTTCATGAATCACTTCATTATCACGAATAATGCGCGTATTTAAAAAATAACGCGGCTCCTCTTTATAGTTTCCTGCAAGAATTTCTTTTAGACTCGCGAGCATTTGTTTAGGTGATATATCAACTAAAAAACCAACTCTGCCTAAATTGATGCCAATTAAGGGGATTTTATTACCTACACAGCTATGTGCCGCTGATAAAAAAGTGCCATCACCGCCCGCTGCGATAATCAAATCACAATGTTCGCCTAATGTTTCTAAAGGATAAGTCTCAATAGAACTATCATTAATAAACGCGGCACTATTTTCTGCAATCACTACTTTAAAGTGTTGTTCGGTTAAAAATTGAAATAACGTTATTAAGGTATCAGCAATACTTGCATCACTGGGTTTACCGATAATTCCTATCGTTTTAAATTGAGAGTCCATTGTTGACTACTTAACAAATAAAAATGATTTGGATTATAACCACTGTTAGCGCGTTTGCGTTAAAAATATAGCGTGATTCTACAATGCCAATGAAAATAACCTTATTTATTGCAATCTCTAAGCGTGGATTCGCTATAATCAAAATTATCATCCCTTGTGTGCTTCTCAATAAGAATAACTATGACTTTAAAAGCAGAAGATTTACAACAATCCTTTGATGTAATCGTTATCGGTAGTGGTATCGGTGGCTTAACTGCCGCTGCTTTGTTAGCGAAAGCAGGTAAATCGGTTTTAGTACTGGAACAACATGATAGAGCGGGCGGCTATGCTCACGGTTTTAATCGTAAACGCTATCATTTTGATTCAGGGGTACATTTAACCAGCGGTTGCGGAAAAGAAGGTTATCAAGGCGGACAAATTTTATATAAAGTTTTACAAGCTGTCGGGGTTTATCAACAGTTAGAATTTATTCCGATTAATCCATTTTCTTATGTTGATTACCCTGAAATAAAAATAACTTTACCCGTCTCTATAGAAAATTTTGTTAGCAAAATGGCCGCGTTATTTCCAGACCAAGCCCAAGGGTTACATGACTTACTGACATTATGCTTGCACGTTTCGGAAGAAGTGGCTAAAGCTGATGATATTATGTGTACTAAAGATGCTGCGCGGATTCAGTCTGAACTTGCGTTATTATTTCGCTATAAACGCTCTACGTTAGGTGATGTTTGGGAAGACTTTATTCAAAATAAACAATTACAGGCGATTTTTGCAAGCCATTGGCCGTATTTAGGTTTGCCGCCGTCTAAAGTCTCGTTTATTTATTGGGCGACTATGCTGATTGGTTATTTGGTTGATGGCGCATATTATTGCAAAGGGGGCTTTCAAAAACTGGCTAATAGCCTTGCCAATGGTATTGAGCAACATGGCGGTAAAGTTATTTATAAAACTGCTGTGAAGACGATTGAAGTTGTGGAAAATCAAGTGCAAAGCGTGACCTTAGCTTCGGGTGAACAGATTAAAGCGCGAACGGTCGTTTCTAATGCTGATATGCGGCACACGGTTAAAAATATGATTGGTGAGGCGTATTTTCCTAAACGCTATATTTCCAGATTAAATAGAATGCAGCATTCGCAATCTATTTTTGTGGTTTATCTGGCGACATCGTTAGATTTAAAGGCGATGGGGGTACATCATGAGGGTTTTTATTATAATAACTTAGACCATGAAGCTAATTATGAAAATTCACTTAATAGCGATGAAAATTTATCTTGGTTAAGTATTACTGTGCCTACCTTAGTGGATTCTAGCCTTGCGCCAGAAGGTGAACACTTGATTATTTTAACGCGGCTAGTTTCTTTCGATAGTCAGGTTTGTTGGAAAACAGCCAAGCCATTGTTTATTGAAAAAATGCTGGATTATGCGAATAGTAAAATTCCAGATTTAAAAGAGCATTTATTATTTGTTGATGCAGGTTCGCCCACCACTTTAGAGCGTTATACCTCAAACTACAAAGGGGCAGCTTATGGCTGGGATGTTACCCCAGAACAAGCAGGCGCAAACCGTGTTGCTAACAAATCACCAATTGATGGGCTTTTTTTTGCAGGGCATTGGAGTACACCCGGTGGTGGTGTTTATGGGGTGTGTTATTCAGGTGTATTAGCAGCACAGAAAGTTTTACAAATAGAGCAACAACAAGAATTTTGGAAGCTTTTTAATATCTCTTAACTTCAAATATAAAATGAAATAGTAACTACTCAAGCGGAGCCGCGACTTTTAGTCGCGCACGAAGTTTCATAAATGAATTTTAAAACGAGCTTATTTTAATCGGATTAATTTATAGGTTTTGAAGATATTTTTAGGTCTCGTGCGCGACTAGAAGTCGCGGCTCCGTATTGCAAAGCTAACTTCTGATAAGGTGATTATTATGCGTAAATCCATCGTTTTACCGCTGGTTATTACAGCGTTAACTTTAAATGTTGGCTGTGCTTCAAAAAAACGTGTCACCATTGATGCCGCACCGACAGCGCATCAAGAGAGTGCTTTTATGCGTGGCGGCGTGAAATTATCCTCTGACAATCATAAATCAGAACTCACAGTCGTTGATTATTCTCATGATGAAATGGTTGTTGCTATTTCTATTGCCAATAATAAAACTGAGTCGTTTTTATTTTCTGATAAAAATATTAAAGCCCAGCATTTACATTCAAACAAAGGTTTTAATGCAAAAATATATAGTTATGAGGAATTGTTGGCAGAATATGGCAATTCTGATTATGCTACGGTGATGCAAGTTGGCTCAACCGCAGCGAGTATAGGGACAGCCTTTATTCCTTTTGGCGGTATTGCTATGTCTTTAGGAAGATTGCTCTTTTCTCTTGCCGATCAAGGCGTTTCTCATAAAGACAGGGTTAATTCTCTGGTTGCATCACAATTAAATCAACTCTATTTACGTCAGCATACGGTCGAGGTAGATAAAGAATATGGGGGTATTGTTAAAATAGGTTTTGCAGAAGAATTAAAAAGAGGGGATAAAGTTTTGTTTAATATCTCTATCGGCAACACTATAGAAAGTTTTACTTTTGTTTGTAAATAACTTTAATTTGGGAGTTTTGTAGCTTGGCTCGTTTCCAAACTTTGTTTGGGAACGCATACCGACAAGCTCTGCTTGGCATTTTTACTATTAACTCATTGCTTTCTATTCATCAAGGCGAGCTTGATTAATAGGCGTTCCCAAACAAAGTTTGGGAACGAGCGATAATGATAATTAATACC
>WTBX01000067.1 GCA_013138855.1 Methylococcaceae bacterium | reverse complement strand
AGTCATTATCTAGTCCCTGAAATAAATCCGAGCTTTTCATTTTTAAACCTTCGTTGTCTTAGGTGTGTCATAAATTATAAACGCTAACAAAACTTATTTGTTTAATTTGCTGTTTGAGCAAGCTGTTTACGGAATTTTCAAGTTGTCTCATAACTTATGAAAGACTTAAATTTTGTGGAAACATGAAAGAAATCTCAAAAATGATAATAAAGACTTGTTTATTGTTTTAAAAATCATTTATTATATTTACCGAACGTTCGTTAAGGTGTGAAGATGGATTCAAAAGAAAAAATTTTAATCGAAGCTAAGCTATTATTTGCACAAAAAGGTTTTGCGGGTGTTTCTATGCGGAATCTAGCGGCTGCGGTAGATATGAGTGTGGCGGCTATTTATCATCATTTTCCTGATAAAAATAGCTTGTATCTGGAAATGATGCGTTATGCATTTACAGATAAGTCTCAGCAGCTTACACGCCTTTGGTATAGCGGTGAAAGTGCTGAAGATAAATTAAGAAATTTTGTAAAACTAATGATAGAAATGCTAGAGCAAGACCCCGTTTTCGATCGTTTAATTCAACGTGAAATCATAGAAGCCGACCCTAAACGAATGCAAATTTTAGCAACTGATATTTTTAATAATCAATTTTGCTATTTATTGGAATTGATTGCTGAAATTTCACCTAAAACAGATACTCATTTAACCGCAGTATCAGTTTTGGGGCTGATTAAATACCATCAAGAAATCAAACCGCTACGCCATTTCTGGCAAGGCTGGAAACCAGAGCATGAACACGCTGATGTGATTGCAGACCATGTTTTAAATTTATTATTAAATGGCATACAAAATGGAAACAACAGTGAAAAAAAATAAATTTACCAATTCGCTCGCTGTATTTGTAACGACTCATCCGTGGTGGACGATTTTATTTTCACTCATTTTCATAGCCTTATTTTCTGCGGGCATTCAAAAACTCGATTTTAAAAATAATTATCGTGTTTATTTTGGAGAAGAAAATCCGCAGCTTAAAGCCTTTGATGCGATGCAAGCGACGTATAACAAAAGTGATAATGTCATGTTTGTTATCGCGCCTAAAGATGGCAATGTTTTTACGATTGAAACGCTAGCGGTTATAAAGGATCTCACTAAAAATGCTTGGCAAATACCTTATTCGAGTCGGGTTGATTCAATTACCAATTATCAACATACGGTTGCTGAAGAGGATGATTTAATTGTCAGCAGCTTAGTCATGAATCCTGCGGCATTAACGCCTGAAAAAATAGCTGAAATAAAACAGGTGGCGTTGAATGAGCCGTTATTAGTTAATCGACTTATTTCAAAAACAGGTCATGCAACAGGTGTTAGCGTTACCTTGCAGCTTCCTGATAAAAAGCACACAGAATCTGGCGAAGTCGCGATGATGGCGCGTAAATTCGCGGCTGATATTGAGGCAAAAAATCCTAATATAAAAGTGTATTTATCAGGCATGGCAATGATGAATAATGCTTTTGCTGAATCTGCTATTTCTGATAACACGACTTTAATGCCGATTATGTATGCGGTTGTTATTGGGGCTTTATTACTCTGTTTACATTCCTTTACAGGAATTTTTAGTGTTATTTTATTAATTTTATTTTCAGTTTTAACCGCCTTAGGTATTGCTGGTTGGTTGGGAATATTCTTAACGCCAACTTCCGCTATTTCACCGACAATCATTTTAACCATGGCCGTGGCTGACTGTGTGCATATCTTAGTCACCTTTCTTCATAATATGCGGCTAGGGCATGAAAAGCATTTAGCCATGCAAGAAAGTTTGCGTATCAATATGCAGCCTGTTTTCTTGACTAGTTTGACGACTGCCATTGGTTTCATGTCGATGAATTTCAGTGATGCGCCGCCTTTTAGAGATTTAGGAAACATTGTCGCCTTAGGTGTTATTTTTGCGTGGATATTTTCAATGACGTTGTTACCTGCATTGATGATGGTCTTACCTGTGCGAGTACGTCCTAAAGATGAACTAGATAATAGATATATGTTGGCGATTGCCAATTTCACTATAAAACGCCGTAAACCTTTACTCATCATCAATGGCTTAATAGCCATAATTTTAAGCAGCCTTATCCCCCTAAATGAAATCAATGACGAATTTGTAAAGTTTTTTGATGAAACCACTGAGTTTCGACAAGGTACAGATTTTTTAAATGAAAATATGGGTGGAATTTACACCATAGAATTTTCGGTTCATGCCAAGGATACAGGTGGTGTTAATGAGCCTTTATATTTAAAAAACTTACAAACCCTTGGTGACTGGTTGTCGACACAAAAACAAGTGGTTCATGTGAATAGTGTTGTCGATACTTTTAAACGTCTAAATAAAAATATGCACGCAGATAATCCCGCTTGGTATAAATTGCCTGAAGAGCGTGAATTAGCGGCGCAATATTTATTACTTTATGAAATGTCATTGCCTTATGGACTGGATTTAAATGACCAGATTAATATAGATAAATCGGGAGTCAGGGTGATTGCTACCATTAAAACCATGAGTTCAAACGAGATACTGGCATTAGAAGCTCATGTTCAGAACTGGATAGCTGAAAACCTGCCAAATAGTCAAATTGAAATGGCAAGCCCTGTACTGATGTTTGCTCATATTGGGCAACGTAACATTGTTAGAATGATCGGCGGTACGATTGTCGCCTTGGTATTGATTTCTTTTCTGTTAATGCTGGCATTTAAATCATTAAGATTAGGTTTTTTAAGCTTAATTCCAAACTTAGTTCCAGCAGGGGTTGGCTTTGGTATCTGGGGCGTGGTTAATGGTCAGGTAGGCTTAGGTTTATCGGTTGTCGCAGGCATGACTTTAGGGATTGTTGTTGATGATACCGTACATTTCATCAGTAAATATCAACGCGCTCGTGTTGAAAAAGGCTTAAGCCCAGAAGATGCAGTACGCTATGCGTTCTCAACCGTTGGAGTCGCCTTATGGATTACGTCTTTAGTATTAGTCAGTGGCTTTTTAGTGTTAAACCTCTCTCATTTTTCAATGAATGCTGATATGGGACTAATGACAGCGATTACCATCGCTTCAGCGTTATTTCTGGATTTATTATTTTTACCCCCTTTATTAATGACTATGGAGAAAAAATGAAAACTTTATTCTTAGCACTCACGATAAGTTTATTTTCTGCACCCGCTTTTGCACTAAGCCCCGAAGAACAAGGGTTGGAAATTATCACCGAAGTTGATAAACGCGATACTGGTTTTGGTGATACCCAAGCTAAATTTGAAATGGTATTAAAAAACCGTAGTGGTGATGAAGCCCGACGTGTTTTAGAAATTCGCACACTGGAAATCGCTGCGGATGGTGATAAAAGTTTAACTATCTTTGACAGCCCACGCGATATTAAAGGTACCGCGTTCTTAAGTTTTACTCATGCGTTGACGGCTGATGATCAATGGCTTTATTTACCTGCCTTAAAGCGAGTCAAGCGTATTTCATCAGCCAATAAATCAGGGCCTTTTTTAGGGAGTGAATATTCATTTGAAGATTTAACCTCTTTTGAAGTGGCTCGTTATACCTATCGTTATTTAAAGGATGAAGTAATTGACGGTATTGATTGTTTTGTCATTGAAATGAAGCCTACTTATGAATATTCTGGCTATACTCGCCAAATTGGCTGGATAGACAAAGATCGCTACATTATTATTAAAGGCGAATATTATGATCGTAAAAACAGCTTATTAAAAACACAGATATTTAAAAATTATAAGCAATATTTAGGTAAATATTGGCGAGCAGGTGAGCAATTGATGAACAATCATCAAAACGGCAAAAGTACGAAATTATTATGGGAAGAATATCAGTTTGGTGTGGGGCTAACGGATAGAGATTTTGATAAGAATACCTTGAAACGTGTTAGGTAATTGTTAATTACTGATTTTGTACTCCGAAAATATAAGAGCTTAATTATGCAAATAGCTAAAAAAAATACGCTTATACTTTTTATTTTTTTAGTCTTTTTAAATAGCAGTAAAGCATTAGCATTTGAATATTCAGGCTATGTAGGTATTGAAAGTCTTGGTTTCTTGCATAACCCTTTAGACGGTGCGCAGCATAACCATTATTTATCGGGTGTCGCTGAAATTGAGCTGTATCACGAATGGGACAAAGGCAGCCAAAGTATTGCTTTTGTGCCGTTTTATCGTTATTCACAGCATGATAGTAGACGCACTCATTTTGATATACGCGAATTAACATGGTTAAAAGCGGCGAGAAACTGGGAATTGCGTGTAGGGATTCGTAAGGTTTTTTGGGGCGTTTCAGAAGCGCAGCATTTAGTTGATATTATTAATCAAACCGATTTAGTCGAAAACTCCGACACCGAAGATAAATTAGGTCAACCCATGATAAATCTGGCGATTATTCAGGATTGGGGAACGCTAGATTTATTTTTTCTCACAGGTTTTAGAGAGCGTACTTTTGCGGGTAAAGAGGCTAGATTGCGTTCATTTCCAGAAGTCAGTGTCGGTGAAGCGCGTTATGAAAAACACGGTGCAGAAAAACATTTAGGCTTTGCCGCACGGTGGTCGCACTCTTTAGGAGATTGGGATTTAGGTTTATCACATTTTTACGGCACTAACCGCGAACCCACTTTACTGCCTGAACTACAGCAAACAGGAGAATTAAAACTCATTCCCTATTATGAAATGATTCATCAATCAGGCGTGGATATTCAAGTAACAAAAGGGAGTTGGTTATGGAAAATGGAATCCATCGTGCGTTCAGGACAGGGAAGGACTTTCTTCGCTAGCACCGCAGGTTTTGAATATAGCTTATATAATTTATTTGAAACAGGCTTAGATTTAGGGATTGTTGCCGAATATTTATATGATAGTCGCGGTGATAATTCACCGACGACAACAGAGGATGATTTTTTAGCCGCAGTACGTTTTTCTTTTAACGATATTCAAAGCACTGAAATTTTAGCAGGCGTTATTCTTGATCGTCGCTCAAATGAAAAATTTTATAATATTGAAGCTAGTAGACGGCTGGGTGATGACTTTAAAATAGAAGTTGAAGCCCGCTTTTTTAGTGGGGCTGCATCTCGTGATATATCCTATTTCCTTAGAAATGATGATCATATTCGCGCTGAATTAAGTTATCATTTCTAAGCTAATGATTTACAATAATTTATTAATCAATTATTTAGTTACTTAATGCTTAGAAATACGTTATTATTCTAAGCTGTGGAGAAAATTTTATAGAGAGCTTTCTTCATTGCCCTATTAAATTTATAATAAAAAATTCCAAGACATTTTAATATTCAATATAAAAGGATAGTTACATGGCAGCAAAAGAACTCATTGCAACAGGTTTAGTTAGTTTAGCTTTATTATCAGGTTGTGATAATGCTGGTAAAACTGATGCTACTAGCACACCTGCTACTCCTGCAAAAACAGAAGCAGCTACTCCAGCGGCAGCAACTACAGAAGCAGTTACTCCAGCAACTGATGCAGCGGCAGCAACTACAGAAGCGGCAACTGATGCAGCGGCAACAACTACAGAAGCGGTAACGGATGCAGCGGCAGCAACTACAGAAGCGGTAACGGATGCAGCAGCGGCAACTACAGAAGCTGTGACTGATGCAGCGGTAGCAGCAACTACAGACGTTAAAGATGCAGCAGAAAAAGCAGCTACAGATGCTGTTGATGCGGCAGCGGCAGCAGTAACAGAAAAAACAACTGAAGCAAAAGATGCGCTAACAGGCGCATTATCTGGTGCTGTTGATACAGCTAAAGAATCAGTTGATGCAGCAGCTAAAACAGCAGAAGAAGCAACTGCAACTAAATAATCCAAACGGATATTTATAAAAAACCGACATTGCTTTGCAGTGTCGGTTTTTTTATGTCTAAAGGTTTATCAGCTCTTAATGTTTTGCTTTGTTAATCATTTGCGTTATCGTATATTAAAAGTTCTTTTCATAGTCAAGTTATCAGCAACGACTAATAATACATACTTTTAATTCTTTTAAAAAAATAAACTAATGAAAAATTACGCCTTGTTATTATTACTCGCTTCAGCAGCAGGTTCTGCTTATGCTGAACCTAAATATTCTTCTGCTTTTGATCTTTGTATGGACAAATCTAATGGAACAACGGTGGGAATGATTACTTGTCTTGGTGATGAAACGGATAGGCAAGATAAAAAGTTAAATACAAACTATAAAGCTTTGAAAGTGACTTTAAATAAAAAACGACAGAAACAATTGTTAGATGTCCAGCGAATGTGGATTAAGTTTCGTGATGCAAATTGTGATTTTTATTATGATCCTGAGGGTGGCTCAATGCATCGGGTTATGTCTAACGAATGTTATTTAAGAATGACGGCGGAACGCGCATTAGAGCTTGAACAATTAAATATGTCATATTAACTATAAGTAGGTAGCCAAAAGAATCCTAACATTTTATTAGAGAGGAAAGCTGGTAAACCGTTGAAACGGTTATTTTCATTAGTTCACATAGCCCACGGTTTAAACCGTGGGCTATGTGAAAAGCAAAAGCTCAACCGTTTTAACGGTTTATCAAAATGTTAGAAGACTTATGAATAG
>WTBX01000203.1 GCA_013138855.1 Methylococcaceae bacterium | reverse complement strand
GTCGCGCACGAAGTTTTATCTATGTATTTTAAAGCGAGCTTATTTGAATTTGTCTAATTTATGTAAGTGTTCAGTCCCCCTCTTAAAAAAAGAGGGGTTAGGGGAGATTTTATTAAATAAATCCCCCTCAATCCCCCTTTTCCAAAGGGGGAGGTGAATACTTACTAATTTATAGGTTTTGAAGATGTTTTTAGGTCTCGTGCGCGACTAAAAGTCGCGCCTCCATGTGCGCTGAGTAGTTACGCAATTTATAACATTTGCATGGAAAAATCTGGCTCTTTAGGGTTTCCCGTGAAAATATAAAAGTAAGGACTGGCAGTCCTGTTGCTCAAATACCTCAGTTTCACGGAAGATACTAAAGAACCAAAATCGTCTTCAAGTCCTTCATGTGCTTCATGGTAAAAATGAATCAGCACTCACTTAACCATCATTTTTATTCGTTTCTTGATTTATTCCTTTTATATATGAACCAACAAAAACGCCTCGCCATTTTTGAGCGATTAGCCATTGCCATTCCAGAACCCGTTACCGAATTAAACTACAACTCTGATTTTGAATTATTAATCGCAGTAGTATTATCCGCTCAAGCAACAGATAAAGGCGTTAATAAAGCTACTGCGAAAC
Source organism: Methylococcaceae bacterium (assembly GCA_013138855.1). Lineage (GTDB taxonomy): Bacteria > Pseudomonadota > Gammaproteobacteria > Methylococcales > Methylomonadaceae > WTBX01. The sequence goes on along the minus strand of WTBX01000203.1, from coordinate 11,325 downwards.
TCTTTCCCGCTGCTAATACACCACAAGCCATTTATGACTTAGGCGCAGACGGTTTAAAAGACTATATAAAAACCATTGGTTTATTTAATACTAAAGGGGCAAATATCATAAAACTCTGTCGCGCCTTATTAGATAATCATAATGGTGAAGTACCTAAAACCCGCGAAGAACTAGAAGCTTTAGCTGGAGTGGGACGAAAAACCGCCAATGTCATGTTAAACACGGCTTTCGGACAGCCTACCATTGCTGTGGACACCCATATTTTTAGAGTTTCAAACCGCATTCCCTTAGGTAAAGGAAAAAATGTTGTCGAAGTTGAGAAAAAACTCGAAAAAAATGTCCCTAAAAAATATCTGCTAGATGCGCATCATTTATTAATTTTACATGGACGCTACACTTGCATTGCTAGAAAACCTCGTTGTCAAAGCTGCGTCATTAGTGACTTGTGTGAATATAAAGAAAAAAACTTGGATTAACATTTACACCTAGCCGCAAAGCCTATATCAAGGTACAATCGGAAGATACATCGCGTTTTGTGATGTCACTAAGCAACAATACAATAATAACTTTTTAAATAATATTTAAGGGCAATCATCATGAAAAAATTAAAAGCTAGTATCATCGGGACAGCAGTAGTTTCAGCTTTAGGTGCAACGACAACAGCCAATGCAGAAGCTAACCCTTTTGGCGTAACTGAATTATCTGATGGCTATATGCAACTTGCAGCAGCAGATACAAAAGCGGCAACACCTGCAAAAGATGCAAAATCTAAAAAAGCTGACGGCTCATGTGGTGAAGGCAAATGCGGCGACATGATGAAAGATGGCAAAATGAAAAAAGGCCAAGAAGCTAAATGCGGCGAAATGATGAAAGGCAAGGAAGGTGCTTGCGGCGAGAAAAAAGCTAAAGCCAAAGAAGGTAAATGTGGCGAAGGCAAGTGCGGCGAAATGATGAAAGACGGCAAAATGAAAAAAGGCCAAGAAGGTAAATGCGGCGAGATGATGAAAGGCAAGGAAGGCAAATGCGGCATGAAAAAAGATTGCAAGCCAAGCAGCAAAGCCAAAGAAGGTAAATGCGGCGAAGGCAAATGCGGCAGCATGATGAAAGACGGCAAAATGAAAAAAGGCCAAGAAGGTAAATGCGGCGAAATGATGAAAGGCAAGGAAGGTGCTTGCGGTATGGACAAAAAAGCTAAAGCCAAAGAAGGTAAATGTGGTGAAGGCAAATGCGCTAGCATGATGAAAAATAAAAAAATGAAAAAAGGTCAAGAAGGTAAATGCGGCGAAATGATGAAAGGTAAAGAAGGGGCTTGCGGCATGGACAAAAAGAAAGCCGACAAAAAATAATCATTATCTAGCGGATAACTGATATTTCAGTTATTTTCTCTTAAGATAGCGGCAGGCAGTTCTTCTGCCTGCCGCCCTAATCCTTAAAAGGTGTTCACATGGACACAACTCTCAACCTTGTTCAAGGTTCAGGTCTTGGTTTAAGACGCTCATTTTTAACTGAAGTTATCGAGAACCCTCTTAATGAGGTCGATTTTTTTGAAGTCGCGCCTGAAAATTGGATTCCGATAGGCGGTAAACTCGGAAAACAATTTCGAGCGATGACCGAGCGTTATGATTTTATTTGTCATGGTTTATCGCTTTCTATCGGTAGCTCTGACCCATTAGATGAAAACTTTGTCAGCGATGTAAAAAACTTTATGCGTGAGCATCAAATAAAGTTTTACAGCGAGCATTTAAGTTATTGTAGTCATGAGGGTCATTTATACGATTTAATGCCGATCCCTTTTACCGGTGAAGCGGTGACGCATGTTGCAAATCGCATTAAGCGTGTACAGGATATTCTGGAACAAAGAATTGCGATAGAAAACGTCTCTTATTATGCTGCACCTGGTCAGGAGATGGATGAAATTGATTTTTTTAATGCGGTGATTAATGAAGCGGATTGTGATGTCTTAATCGACATTAATAATATCTACGTTAATAGCGTTAATCATGGCTATGATGCGGAAAGTTTTTTAAAAGCCATCCCAGCTAAACGTATTGCTTATGCGCATATTGCAGGTCATTATGTAGAAGCCGATGATTTTTTAGTCGATACGCATGGTGCAACTATCGTTGATCCTGTCTGGAAATTGCTGGGCAAAGCTTACGAGCTATACGGCGTATTTCCTACTCTTTTAGAGCGTGATTTTAATATTCCCGCTTTAGATGAATTAGCAAAAGAAGTTCAAACTATTAAAAGCATACAACAAGCGTGGAGCGCAGAGCATGAGCGATTGTCTGCCTAATGCCGTTAAAGGCGTAGACTTTAGAGCCAAACAACACGAATTTGCATCGTATATTAAAGACCCTTTTAACAACCCAGCTCCTGCGGATGTTAAACCGCAACGCTTAGACACTTATAGAGAATTGTTTTTTAATAATGTTTCGGGATTTTTAAGCAGTAATTTTCCTGTTTTAAAAGAAATATTGTCTGATGAGCAATGGTTTGAGCTTTCGCAAGATTTTTTTGCACATCATGCCAGTGAATCGCCTTATTTTTCCGATATTCCAGAAGAGTTTTTAGCGTATTTGCAAAATGAGCGCGATAATCCTAATGATTATCCTTTCATGCTAGAGTTAGCGCATTATGAATGGGTGGAAATGGCATTATCTATTGCTAAAGACCATCTTCCGCCCTCGGTTGAATATACGGAGAATTTATTACAGCAACAAATCATGCTATCGCCTTTAGCATGGTCTTTAGCGTATCAATATCCTGTTCAACAAATATCTCCTGAGTTTTTACCAACAGAGCCTCCTGAGCAAGCAAGCTATTTAATTGTTTATCGCGATGGCGACGATGAAGTTAATTTTATTCAAACTACGCCTGTCACTTTTAGACTCTTACAATTATTAGAAGAAAATCCTGCTATTTTTGTTCATGAGTGTCTACAGAAAATTGCAACAGAAATGAATCATCCTGAACCTGAGGTGATTATTAATAGTGGTTTAGAAATCATTCAAAATCTGGCGACTAAGCATATTATTGTCATTACCTGCTAATCACTAATAGTTTGCGAGTTGTAATAGAAACATATCTACTTTAAATTTCAGGGTAAAACTTAAATTTACGAAAAAACCTGACAGGTCTTCATGAGGATATAAAGTTACTCAAAAGACCTGTCAGGTTTACTACCACGAAATTTAAAGTAAACAGTAATTACTCAGGATGTGCGAAGCCGCGACTAAAGATCGCGATTCCAAAAATTAGCCAGTAATTACTTTGCTGAGAGAAAGCTAAATTTTAATCGTACAAGTTGAAAATATCCAATTGCCGATAAGTAACAAAAGTAGATTGATTTTTCAATGATGACAAACTAACCCCTAACAGTCTGATTTTACGCTTACCTACATCAGTATTTTTCAACAATGCTTCCAATAGCAATAAGCTCTCGGCATCTGTCAAAACGATAGTTGATACCGTGCGACTGCGGGTAATCTGTACAAAATCATGATATTTAATTTTGACGGTTAACGTCTGTGCCAGCATTTGTTTAGCTTTAAGTCTAAGCAAAGCTTTTTTCAATAACTGCTGTAAATGCTCCAACACTTGCTGTTGCTCTAAAATATCTTCCTCAAAAGTAATTTCCACGCCGACTGATTTACTGATGCGATTATTATTAACAGGACGTAAATCTATGCCGCGACTAATATCATAATAATGCTGCCCCGCTTTACCAAAATGTTGTTGCAACAATTCCAAGGAATATTTTTTTAAATCTTTTCCTGTTTCTATCCCTAAAGCGTGCATTTTTTTGCTCGTCGCTTTACCTATACCGTGAAATTGACTGACTTTCAATTTTTCTACAAATGCCGCGCCCTGCTCAGGTTTAATTAAATATAAACCGTTGGGCTTATCCATATCAGAGGCAATTTTAGCGAGAAATTTATTATAAGAAACACCTGCCGAGGCGATTAACTGAGTTTGTTGTTTAATGTCATTTTTGATTTGCTTGGCAATCAGCGTCGCTGAACCCTTGCATAATGAAGAGTCACTGACATCAAGATAAGCTTCATCTAAAGAGAGTGGCTCAAACAGTTCGCTATAACGAGCAAAAATTCTGCGAATAATGACAGAAGCCTCTCGATAAGCTTCCATGCGCGGTTTGACAAAAATAGCTTGGGGACATAAACGATAAGCAGTAATAGAGGGCATTGCTGAATGAATGCCATATTGTCGTGCTTCATAACTACAGGTAGAAACCACGCCGCGAGAATAAGGCGAACCGCCTACGACTATGGGTTTATTACGATATTGGGGAAAATCACGCTGCTCTACTGCCGCAAAGAAAGCATCCATATCAATATGAATGATTTTTCGACTTTGCGGCATAGTTTTTAAAGCTTTAAGAATCCTGCTTAATTTTTGGCAACTCTAAATCTTCGGTTATTTGCCATGCAGAAAAAGGGAAAGGAATCACATCGGTATTAAACGTTAAAAATAATAAAATATGATAGGTATAGGCCGAAAGTGATTTTCCGAAACTTAAAATATTTTTATTAGATGAGCCTGTTAGTAAAGTCGAAACGACTTGTAGAAAAACCACTGCCCATAATAAAAGCCTAATTAAACCAATTAGCACCGCAAACACAATCATAAAAAAGATACGTTTCCATGTGCCAAGTTTTTTTAAATTCTCATTAATTTGTTCTTGCATGATTAACCTCTGTTCATAATATCGCGTAAATCTAACGCAGCCGCATTTGCACGCGCAATATAATTAGCCATAGATAAGGAATAATTTGCCAATAAACCAAAACCATTACCACTTAAAATCATTGGACTTAAAATAGGAGTTAAAGCGTTTTCCATCGAATAAATCATACTCTCAACAGTACGCATTGCACGCTTATCTTCCAAAATAAGATCAAAGTCATGCTTAATGGATTTTAAAATATGCAGCAAAGCCCAACAAGCTCCTCGCGCTTCATAAAATACATCATCAATTTCTAACCATGGCGTTCTTGCCAATAACGAACCTGTTGCTTTTTTCGTTTTTTCCAGCGTTGGAAGTACATCTAGTGGCATAATTGCCTGAGCTTCGTGGCGATCGGTACTTGCCCCTAAACGGGTAGATAAACCACCTAAACGCTTAATCACAACCTCAGAATACTGCCATAAATTATCAGCACGCGCATAAAACTGTCCACGCTTTTGTTTACCCTTAGGTTGTTTAAGGCGAGACATATAGGCATGTAATAAATCAATCCCTTTTTGATACTCTGATTCCGTTGACGGTAACGCCCAAGAATTTCGCTCATAATAAAAATAAGGTTCAGCAACCGCTAAATCAACATCTTCGGCAGATTGTGATTGGTCACGCGAAAAGTGATTTCTTAATGCAGTCGCCGCATCACGCAACATAATTAATGCACCATATTCCCAACTTTGAATATTATCTAAAAACACACCAGGAGGCGCGACATCATTAGTAATGTAACCACCCGGTTTATGCATTAACACTTCTGCCATGTGCGCCAAAGTATTGGTATAAACATAACCTACGGGCAAATCTGTCAATTTAACTAAAGTATCGCCAGCAATACCTTCTTGTGAATAGCGTTCAACCGCCTCTTCTTCAATATCAAATAAATCAGGTTCATCTCCCCACCAAGCTCCTAAAATCACAAGTGCGAGCACGACGACACCAATAAAAACACCAAAGCCCCAAAGTATTCCTTTTGACTTCGCATCTTCATCTTCTAAAGATTCAGTTTCTGACATTTGTTATGTATCCTTTTAATTAACAATAAGAAGGGAAAATATGACTGTTAATAATAACCCGCCATAGTAGCAGATATTTAAATTCTGTGCCTGAGTAGCTTTTTAAATTTCCAAATTTAGTCAGCCAATAAAGCAACTAAACGTGTGCCAACTATTTCGCTAATTTGGGTTAAAAATAAATTCCCCATACTCGAATGAAATCTATTTTCATCACGACTAGCAATGACTAATAACGCACTCAAATTAGGGTAAAGAATAGGGATAATGGCACAAGATTTTACTTCGGCCGCCGCCTCTTCAAATAAAAATTGTTTTTGAGGTTCTTCTAAATGACCGCAGCGTGGTTGCTTAGCTGCAAACTCTTCACTAAACCCTTGTAGATGTTTATCATCTGCCGCTAAAAAAAATGGACTCAACTCAGTATTTTCAGTCTCTCCTATAATCTTTAAAACCACAAAATCAGTAAAAAAACATTCTGTTAACACTTGATGAAGGTTTTTGACGGCCATTTCCAGCGTCGAAGCATTCAATAACGCTAATGTTAATTCGTGCAAACGACTAGACGTTGTATCATTATCCTTGGCTATATCAATTAATGTTGTTAATTGATTCTCAAACTGTTGATGTTTAGTCCTAAAGATTTCTAATTGTTTGGCGATTAAAGATACGGTATTACCGTGAATAGGGTGTGGAATTGTTAAAGTTTCCAATAATTCCAAATGTTCGCTAAAAAAATCAGGATGCTGCTGTAAATAACTAACAACGTCTTCAGCATTTAAGGCTATTTGCTCTGTCATAATTCTATTTGCCCTTCAAAAACAGAAACGGCAGGACCTGTCATAAACACGGGTTTTCCACGTCCTTGCCATTCAATCGAAAGTTCACCACCGAGTAAACTTACATGAACCTGATTATCTAATAATTTACGTTCAATCCCAATCACCACCGCCGCACAAGCACCACTACCACAAGCTAAGGTTTCTGCCGCTCCACGTTCATAAACACGCAAGTTAATATGCTGACGATCGATAACCTGCATAAACCCTATATTGGCTCGTTCAGGAAATAGAGGGTGACTTTCAAGCTCTGCACCCAATTCAGCAACAGGGGCTGTTTTTACATCATTAACCTGCAAAACCGCATGAGGATTTCCCATGGAGACTGCGTCTACCGCACGTTCTTTCCCATTAACATTGACAGGGTAAAAACGCGCTTCCTCGTTCGCTTGCAATGGAATTTTATCAGGTGCATGACGCGGCACGCCCATATTAACGGTAACCAATCCATCCTTATCTAAATGTAGCAATAATTGCCCAGAATCGGTATCAACGCGTATTTCATCTTTATTTGATAACTGTTTATCACGTACAAAGCGTGCAAAACAACGCGCCCCATTACCACATTGAGCAACCTCACTACCATCCGCATTAAAAATACGGTATTTAAAGTCCGCTGTTTCTGTCTCAGGTGGTTCAACTAATAATAATTGGTCACAGCCGATACCAAAATTACGATTCGCAAGTTTACGAATTATGTCTGAATTCAGATTAATTCTCTCAGTCGTTGCATCAATGACAATAAAATCATTTCCTAGACCGTGCATTTTTGTAAAGTTAATTTTCATTTTCTAAGAATCATTTTATAAATAAACTTCGATTTTAATAATCTTGTTCTTTTTAATAGGCATCAATGTTGAACCGCCCGATAAACGTTTTTTAATGACCAAAGATGATTTTGTTACCGAAGATAATTTGCCTTTATGCTTTTTAGTTGATGTGCTTACTTTAACTTTTTTACCGATATAAAGCCTCATATCTTGCATATTAACTACTTTATAACTGCGTTTTTTAGACTTAGGCTTTATTTCTATAGGTTTTTCAATAATAGGATCTTCTATAACAGGCTCTTCCGTTACCTCATTATCTATAATAGGGATTTCAATTACTTCATCATCTATAACAGAATCATCTATAACAGAATCATCTATAATTTTAACGTCAACCTCTTGCGTATCAGTAATAGAAGGACTTATGTCTTTAACAACCTTAGTCTTATCAATAAGTATCACCAGACTTTCAGGGGCTACTTTAAAAAGAAATGTTTTGTAAAAATCAACCGTAGCAAACTGAATATAAGCAGCAAAAATAGCAAACACAACCCAGACAACAACATGATAATAAATTGCTCGCCTAGCTTTACGTGCAAACCGAGAAGCAAACATAAAAGGCGTAACTGGATTTAAGAAAACAATCGACAAACCCCATAGTTTATTAGCGCGAAAACCCAAAATAATAAACCAAACCCAAAGAATGGATATTGCGACAAGATTAATTATAAAAAGTATTTCCAGAAAACCTATACTCATGCTCACTCCCGCATAGAAGTATTTTTATTATTAAGGTAACAGCCGTTCATTCGTCCAAAGCTCTTCTAGGGACTCTCGCTGCCTTATTACATGAACATCTTTGCCATCAACCATGATTTCAGCGACACGAGGACGAGAATTATAATTAGAACTCATCGTAAAACCATAAGCACCCGATGAACGTATTGCTAATAAATCACCCGCTGTTAGTTTTAAATGACGATTTTTACCTAAAAAATCACCTGTTTCACACACGGGGCCGACGACATCCCATTCTAAAGCCTCTGCATTAGCGTGTGTATTAACAGGAATAATATCCTGCCAAGCACTATATAACGAAGGTCTGACCAAATCATTCATTGCCGCATCAACAATGGCAAAATTCTTATCCGTAGTTGTTTTTAAATATTCAACTCGCGTGACTAAAACGCCTGCATTACCCGCAATAGCACGACCTGGCTCTAATAAAATTTCATAAGGATTTGAACCTAATCTATCTAAAATCGCCTCAATATAAGAAGAGGGTAATGGTGGCTTTTCATCACTATAACAAATCCCTAAGCCCCCTCCTAAATCTAAATGCTCTAGCGTAATCCCTTGTTCTTTAAGAATATTAATAATATGCAGTACTTTATCTAAAGCATCTAAAAAAGGACGTGTTTCTGTCAGTTGAGAGCCAATATGGCAATCAATACCGACAATTTTGACATGTTCCATTTTCGCAGCACGTAAATATTCATCAATCGCTAAGACTGTATCAATGCCAAATTTATTTTCTTTTAGTCCTGTAGAAATATAAGGGTGAGTTCTCGCATCAACATCAGGATTCACACGAAATGAGATAGGCGCGATAACCCCTAGCTCACCTGCAAGTTTATTAATTCGATCTAATTCACCCGCTACTTCGATATTAAAACAACGTATGCCTACTTTTAAGGCCGCAGTAATTTCATCTTCACGTTTACCTACGCCTGAAAAAACCACTTTTTTAGTATCGCCCCCTGCGGCAATGACACGTTCTAATTCTCCAATAGAAACAATATCAAAACCTGAGCCTAACCTAGCCAATAAATTAAGGATGGCGATATTAGAATTAGCCTTAACCGCATAACAAATCAAATGCGCATGAGAACCAAAAGCATCGTTAAAAGCGTGCCAATGTCTTTCTAACGTCGCTTTAGAATAAATATAGCAAGGTGAGCCATGTTGCTGAACAATATCTGCAATGGCAACCTCTTCAGCAAAAAGTTGCTGTTCACGATAATTAAAATAATCCATTTACTTAGCTTCCTCGTTTAAATCGGGCGGGGTTTCATCTATTATTTCTGTAGTCGTCGTTTTTTGCTCTTGTGGCGGCTTTTCATCTACTATTTTTTCTTGAGTCTCAGAAATAGCTTGTTTTTCATTCTCTATTTGTTTTTTAGCTTTAGGAGCTACTGCAATAGGCGGCTTATCGCTAGCCAAATAAAGTGGTCCTGTCTGACCACAAGCACTGAGTAGTAAAATTAAGAGTAAAAAATAATTAAATTTCATTTAAGCGTTATCGTAAACAAAGGAAGGCAACCAAGTCGCTAATTGCGGCCAAAGAGCCAAAATAGCTAACATAATAAGCTGAATCGCAATAAAAGGCATTACCCCTTTATAAATTTGTGTGGTTTTAACTTCTTCAGGTGCTACACCACGCAAATAAAACAGCGCGAAGCCAAAGGGCGGTGTTAAAAATGAGGTTTGTAAATTAATCGCAATCATTATCCCTAGCCATATAGGGTCTATTCCCATTGTTAACAACACGGGGCCAACAATAGGCACAATGACAAAGGTAATTTCAATAAAATCCAGTACAAAACCGAGTAAAAACATAACGAGCATGACACTCGCCATCGCACCAAAAACCCCACCTGGTAAGTCTGACAATAAATCAATTATCAGCTCTTCGCCTCCAAAGCCGCGAAATACCAGTGAAAATAGCGTTGCACCAATTAAGATCATAAAGACCATACAAGTGACGCGGGTAGTATTTTCCATCACTTGCTGGAGCTTTTTAATACTGAACTCACCTTTAAACAAAGCAAGTATTATTGCCCCCATAGCACCGACCGCAGCGGCTTCTGTCGGTGTTGCCAAGCCGCCCATAATTGAGCCTAACACCGAAAAAATCAACAATAAAGGCGGCATTAAGCTGGTTAATACTCGCCAATAAAAACCTTGTTGATGTTCCTTTATTTGAGGCGCGACAGGCATGGACTCAGGTTTTAGCCATGCAACAATGAGTAAATAAATCAAATAAAGTAGCACCAAGCCTAAACCTGGAATAACAGCCCCTGTAAATAAATCACCTACGGAAACCGTTTCGGGTGCAAAAATGCCCATATCCAATTGCGCTTGTTGATAGGCATTGGAAATCACATCACCTAATAAAACTAATACGATGGACGGGGGAATAATTTGCCCCAAAGTTCCAGAAGCACAAATAGTGCCACAAGCAATTTCAGGGCTATAGCCACTACGCAACATGGTTGGCAATGACAATAAACCCATAGTGACGACAGTCGCGCCCACAATACCTGTACTCGCAGCCATTAACATACCAACCAGCATGACAGAAATTCCCAGTCCACCCCGCAAAGAACCGAAGGCCTCAGCCATCGTTTCCAACAAACTTTCGGCCACCTTAGAACGTTCTAACATGACTCCCATAAACACAAATAACGGTACAGCGAGCAAGGTTTGATTATTCATAATACCAAACAAACGGCTGGGCATTGCACTTAAAAAGGCTTCATCAAATAAATCAAATTGCATCCCAAGACTAGCAAAGGCCAACGCGGTTCCACTTAACACAAAGGCAACGGGGTAGCCTGAGAGTAATACCACAAACACGGCAGCAAACATCCATAACGCCATATATTCTTCCATTTAAACCGCCTCCTGCGCTGTTTTTAAATTTAAAGCGATTAACAAATTGTCTAACAGCATCGAAATAGCTTGTAAGCGCAATAAACTCGCCATCACAATAATGGTTGATTTGAGCAAGTAAACGGCATCTATACCGCCTGAATTCATCGAACCTTCAGAAATTTTCCATGATTCTTTAACATACTCAAAGCTACTAGAAATAATAAACTCAGTAACAGGCAATAATAGTAATAATGTCCCAAAAAAATCTATCCAAGCGCGTGTTCTAA
>WTBX01000160.1 GCA_013138855.1 Methylococcaceae bacterium | reverse complement strand
CAAAACAAATTTGGCGATTATTCCCTCTTTGAATAATATGCTGCGGTACTCCTATTAAGTTTACGCGTTTTAGCCTTGCCATTTATACACCTATGTTTGTTTTTTCATGATTTGGATAGATATTATCGCATCATATTACATGTTAAATCTACTCTGACCCCAACGCCAGTAAGTTAAGCGTAAGTTATTGATTATGATAGAATAAAAGCTTACACTCATCAAAATAAAAGGCAAGCATAAGGCAATGGAAAATTCAATAAATAATATCTATGAAGAGCTAAATAATACCATAAACAGCCTTTCGTTTATGGAGACATATCGTCTTTCAAAAACTGCTTTTATTCGCAATCGTATCCTGAATTTTCCAACGCTAATCCTCTATTTACTCAACCTTAGAAAGCACTCAAATCAAACAGAACTTGACCAATTTTTTAAGGTGATTAATAAAGAAAAAGAAGCTTCTCAAGTGATTACAAAATCCGCTTTTTTTCAAGCCAGAAAACAGCTTTCTTATACTGCATTTATTGAGCTAAATCGTCAAATAATAGCCACTGCTTACAAGTCGCCTGAACACTTAAAAACATGGCGTGGTTTTCGTCTTTGTGCGGTTGATGGAAGCTCAACTCGACTTCCAAATACGCCCGATATTACCTCACATTTTGGAGTTCACAAAGGACGCAATGGACAAGCCAATTGTACGATGGGAATGGCATCGGTTTTTTATGATGTTTTGAACCATTTGGTGATTGATTCGTGTATTCATCCTAGCGGTTATTCAGAACGCGCCTGTGTTTCCGATCACATGCAACATGCCACCCAAAATGATCTGGTCATTTATGATAGAGGCTATCCTGCATTTTGGCTCTATGCCCTTCATATTCAGCAGAAAAATTTCTTTTGTATGCGTGCAAAAACTGGGCAATCATTAGCGATTAAAGCGTTTGTGAAAAGTAATAAACGGGAAGAAATTATTGAAATAAAACCCAATAAAACCTCCATTCAAACGTGTGTTGATAGAGGTTTGCCAACAGAGATTATTAAGCTCAGATTAGTGCGTGTTGACTTGCCAAATGAGGTGGAAGTTTTGATAACAAACTTGATGGGTTGTGAGGTTTATGAAGCGGATGTATTTAAGGAGTTATATCATCTTCGTTGGGGTATTGAAGAAAATTATAAACGCTTAAAACAATGGGTCGAAATCGAGAACTTTTCAGGAAAATCTACCTTGTCCGTTCAGCAGGATTTTTATGCCAAAATTGTTGCCTCAAATCTAACTGCTTTGATGGAAATAGCCGCACAAAAAATAGTGGATAAAAGAACCGATGATTTAGAGTTAGACTATCAAGTAAATTCAGCGCAAGCGTTGTCGAAAATGAAGCATCAATTGGTCACTTTTATTGTTGATGCACACAAGGGAATTTTGCAAAGAATTGAGCGGGTTATTGACTATATTTCTGTAACTATAGAAGCCGTTAGAGATGGGCGGTCTGTGCCGAGGGTATTAAAGAACATCAAGAATGACATTCACTTTTCGTCGTATAAAAGTTCTTTATAATTAATAGGTTAGGCTTAACTTACTGGCATTGACTCTGACCCCTTTGGTTTAAATGTAACTTATAGATGGGGTTTTCTTCCCAATTAGCATATTTAAATTTAACACGCGGCATTGTTACTTCTATTTTTGTATTTCCTGCATGGACAAATAGATGGCAACCGCCGCACAATAAAACTCCATTTTCTAAGTTAGTTGCCCCACCATCATGATGCCGCAAAACATGGTGATAAAACCCACTGTCTGCTTCATCTGTCATTGAACAAGCACAATAACCACATTGCCCTCTTTGTCTTTCAAAAATACATAATTTTTGAATATCCTTAAAATAGCGTGGATGAGTCATGGTTCAATTTTTAAATATCAACAGGATTAATTACTTTTAAGCCTGTAATGTTTTTAAAATCATCGACATTTCTTGTATATACATCCATATCATGCAATAAAGCAGTTGCAGCAATAATGCCATCGTTTGATTTCATATTAAATTGCTGGCGTAATTCTATTGCTTTATCAATGACGGCATCATTAATAGGAAGGTTGTTTAATATTTTAAAAACATTTTCAAAATATTGTTTTTCAATTTCTAGTAATCGAGGAAAACCTAAAACTTCTAATTTTGAAATATGGGAAACGTAATTTTTTGTTTCTAATACTAAGGGTTTTAAATAATTGAATTCTGTTTGGCAAGAGTAAATTAAAATATTACTATCTAATAGTATCATTTTCTTAATCCAGTGGGCGTTCTTGGCGTTCTGCTTTTTGCCATGTCATGGCATCACCAAAAGAGCTATTTTGTTGTGAAAATGTTTTTACAAATTCAATAGCTCCATTTATTTCTTTTTGTTTTGCGGATTCTAATTTAACTTTTCCTAGAATTAATTGGCAGTGAATGTTTAGTTTTTCTGCTAATTCTTGGATGAGTTTTAAGTTTTGTTCATTTTCAGTTTCTAAGACTAATTGTGACATTTGCTATCCTTTTTTAAAGGTTATTTAATTGCTTTCATTTTCACTTTTCAAATGATAATTCCTGCATATTAGAAGTACATGTTGAACTTTAATATCAGGCTTTGTATGAGTTTCCATTTGAAAAGAGGGAACTAGAAAAAAGAAACTAATCGTTCTCTCGTTCCTGCGCGGGAATGATTAAAAAAGCTCCTACTCGTAAAAAGCCTGCGATTAAGCTTGATTATTGGTAGTTTAAAGTGGTGTCTTTGATTGAGAGGCGTTGAAAATCAGGAGCAATTCATTAATTTGTTCAAGTTACTCCGCCCCCTTTGGTTTTGCTATGTTAACCATTCCTTTTGACAATACACTATTATCATCAGGTGTGCATCGTTCTTTAGCGATTAATCTTTTTTCGTAACTACTCACGCGGAGTCGTGACTTTTAGTCGCGCACGAAGTTTTATCTATGTATTTTAAAGCGAGCTTATTTGAATTTGTTTAATTTATAGATTTTGAAGATGTTTTTAGGTCTCGTGCGCGAC
>WTBX01000313.1 GCA_013138855.1 Methylococcaceae bacterium | reverse complement strand
GTCGCGCACGAGACCTAAAAACATCTTCAAAATCTATAAATTAGACAAATTCAAATAAGCTCGCTTTAAAATACATAGATAAAACTTCGTGCGCGACTAAAAGTCGCGACTCCGCGTGAGTAGTTACTAAAAAGTAAAAACTATAGAAGCGTGGTTTAATCTTTAAGATTTAAAAATTTGGTAGAATTTCGGCTCATTCCCAAACTCTGTTTGGGAATGCCTATTAATCAAGCTCCGCTTGATGAATAGAAAGCAATTCGTTATTTTTTAAGTCTTTTTTATTCCAATAGGTCTGCCTTTTGTATTCTTCCCCACTTTTCTCCCTAAACTTATTTCAATTTGTTGCTTAAATTTATCACTGCCTAGCGGTGTACCAGAATGCAAGCTACTACGAATAAGTTCCAGTTCCTCTTTATCCGTTTTAACATCAAATAATGCTTGATACGCTTGCTGCTGCTCTGCTGGCGTTAGAGCTAATGCCTGATATTGCGGATGTTTATGAATGATAGCATTGTCAATTCCCTGTGAGTTCGCTGCATAGCTAGACCAGCGGTATTTAGCAGGATGATTAACCATGTTGGCGCGAACTGGGTTCATTTCAATATAGCGCATACAGGCAAAAAGATAGTTTTCTGTATCAATAATATTACCTTTATGCCGCCCTTCCCACAAGCTGCCTCGACGTTGATAGGTTTTATTGATGTAAGGGACAAAATGGCGACCAATATTTTGAAATAATAGACTAATACTGTCGCTTTTCTCTGGCGTTAATAATAGATGCACATGATTGGTCATTAATACATAAGCATGAATGTGACAGCCATATTTATCAGACGATTCTTTTAGGCAGCGTAAGTAAACTAAGTAATCTTCATCATCAAAAAATACTGCCTCTTTATTATGTCCACGCTGAAACGCATGAACAGGGACACCTGCTTGATAGAAGCGTGGTTTTCTTGGCATTAGTTTTTCACCAGTTTTAAAGGGTCTTTTACTTTGAGTCCTTTAAATCGCTTGAAGCCTTTATCCGCTGTTACCCATTCGCAATTCCATTCCATTGCTAAGGCGGCATGATAAGCATCAGGTATATCATTCCCTGTTGCGTTTATTTGATTCAAGCATTCAGTAAATAGCTTCCAGTGCATTGTTTTTGGAGCTAGGCAAACGGCATTATTGGCATTTTTAATTTGTTCAGTGAAGCTGATTGCACTTGAAAGTGAAGAAGGATTTTCAAATATTTTAGGATGGGTGACAACGCGCATAAATCCGCTTAAGACTAGTTCTGAGTAGCCAAATGCTGCTTGGGAGTTGATAACGGATTCTAGCCATTGCCGATAAATGGCATGATTGGGGGTATCTTCTCTATGGGCATAGACGAATATATTGACATCCATGAGGTACATTAATAACCGTCCATTATGTCGTTTAGGCTTTGGTTGTTATTTAGATTAACACCCGCTTTTAAACCTGTTCCCGCGCAAGTTTCTAGTTTTATTGATTTTTGTGGGGTTTGTTGTTGTGAAAAAAGGTTACGCAAGGCATCTTCTAAAACTTTTTTTAGTGTAGTGTTTTGTAGGGTGGCTTGGTTTTTGGCATAGAGTAATAATTGTTCATCAATATCAATGGTGGTTCTCATATCAATTTCCTGAATTTAAAGAATAAAATATAACACAAAATAAATGACATTAAAATGTATATTTTAAAAGGGGTCTGACCCCTTTATTTTAATCATATAATTAAAAACAAACTAAAAGCAAACAAAACCTTACAAAAAGAATCATTTAGAATGTGAGATAAATCACACTGCACCACTTTTAGTCGCACCCCAAATGTTCTTTCTACCGCTTGAGTAATTATCACTCGTGCGCGACTAAAAGTCGCGTCTCCAATACACTGAGTAAATACAGAACCTACCTAAACAACTATAACTAAAAATGTGAGGGCTTAAAATGCAGTCAATTAAATATCTATTATGGATTCATGTAATTATCGTCACCATAGCAGTGATAACTGCTTATTTGCATAGCCTTTCTTTAAACGAACCCTCTTACACAAAAAGTGGGCTGATTTTTATTGGGCTGATTGCAACCGTGTTAGGTCTTTTATTAATACTCCCCAACCTAATCGCAGCTTTTTATTTATTAGTGAAAAAAAAATTATAAACAAAGCGTGATTACGCTTCTAGTTTCTATAGCATGTTTTATGGGGGCTTATGCGGCAATTATTATTGATGCGGCTACCTTGCTTTATGCAACTTAGAAAATGAGCATCTGGAGAGTTGGCTTCCAGCCAACTCTAGCCGTCTGGAAGACGGCTCTCCAGTATTTGCATAAATATCATTATTTCACCGCAACAATTAATTTAACGATACCGCTTAAATGCTCTACATGGATTTTATTAAAACCACAGGCTTGAACATTTTTAATGGTAAGCCTATTAATATTTGCTCCAAATAATTTTAAAACCACAGGGTTACAAAAATTCATTACCTTAGCGATAAAACGATTAGAACTTAATACA
>WTBX01000147.1 GCA_013138855.1 Methylococcaceae bacterium | reverse complement strand
GCAAGAAAACGATAGCTTTTCCAATTACGAAAGATAACATCTTCGGGAATGTGCATTTGTTTATGGATGGTGTTCCATAAGAAACGGTGCACAAAAAATACGCCAATAAAAATAATCCCACCCAACAGGTTAAACCACATCAATGTTGCCCATGCTGGCATGGTCACAAGCAGCATGGCAAAAATATCGACCAGCATAATTTCTAAATTTTCTTCGCGACCAACAGGGTCAGGTTCATAATCAAATTTACGATACCATTTTGCATGATGACGAACGGCGTGGGATTCAAAAACTTCCAAAAGATAAGGCATACGATTGTATATGCTCTCTGGAAATTTCTTTTTATGCATAAAATATTTATGTATTAGGTTTTCAAATACTGAGATAAGCAAGTAGCTGAAGATAACCCAGAAAATAATTGATAAAAAAATGGATTGAAAAGGAAACAACTTAGTTTTACTCCATATGGGTGACTAATATACGAAACGCTTGTTGAAAGTCACGCAAAGAGATCACTTATTAATTAGACAATACAGTTTCAATTTAAACTATATTTATAGCTAGCGTTAAAGAATTAAGGTTTTATAATCTAAGTAAACGCTAAGGGGGATATTGTAAACTATATTTTTGCAAAAAGAGTGGCTCTTTTTTTTAAAAGCTGATTTTATAAGTTGTTGATAATAAAATGCATATAAGTAACTGATGTTACGCGGAGGAATGAAAAAACAAGTTTTTTCACGTTTATAAATACTTTGATGTTTAGAATATAAAGATGGAGTCCAAAACATGTTTTTGACTCTAGTTTATAGTGTTTGGATTGTAGTAAAGTAATTACTGGGTATCTGGAACCGCGATCTTTAGTCGCGGGAACCCAGCAATGAGAAGACATTTTTTTGTAAGTTGAAGAGCGTTGTTAACGCTTTCCGCGACTAAAGGTCGCGGTTCCGACATATCTTTGATTTAAAAATCAATGATGTGTTGCTTTGAATTATTTTTATCAAAGGCTGCCCACATTTCACTATAGCGTTGCTTGCTGACAGGATGTTGTAAATCAGGGGAAATTTCCGCTAATGGTTCGAGTACAAAAGCATAGCGTTCTATTTCATCGCGTGGAATTTGTAAACGTCCATCATGAATAATTAAATCACCGTAAAGAATTAAATCTAAGTCTAAAGTTCTCGCAGAAAACTTCTGACTGTCCCGCGTGCGTCCATGATCTAATTCAATTTGTCTAAGCTGTTTGGCAACCGCTTTAACTTCTAAGTCAGATTGAAAACCAACAATTAAATTATAAAAAGCATTACCTGAAAAACCAACAGGCTCAGATTCGTAAACGCTAGAGGCAACGAGTTTACCGAAGCCTTTTTCCAATGCAACAAGGCTAGAGCGTGTATTTTTTTCACGCTCAATATTACTACCTATACTAATGTATCCTGTGGGCATATTTATTTTTCCCCGCGCTCAATTACAATACCGACATCACTTGCACCGCTAATCGCGCCTTTTTTATTTAAAACAATTTTTACCCAAGGCACATTAAATTCATTAAGAATAATATTAGCAATTTCTTCAATTAATTTTTCAACTAGGAAAAATTGACTTTCTTCCACAAAAGAAATAATTCGTTTAGAAACCGCCTTATAATCTAAGGTATCTTTAATATCATCGCTTTTAGCCGCTTGACTAATATCAAAAGCCATTTCTATATCAAGTGCGACAATCTGCTTCGTTTCGCGTTCCCAATCGTAGATACCAATAATGGTTTTAATTTCAAGTCCGCCTAAAAATATAATGTCCATCGAGTTTTCCAGTTAAAATAGTTACTTTAAAATGATAAGTATCAAGCATAAATAACTGTGATACAAGTTTTCGATGAGGATTAACACATGATTGAATGGCTACTCGTTCCAGCCGCGTATTTAATAGGCTCTGTTTCCAGTGCAATTATTGTCTGTCAAGTGATGGGATTACCTGACCCGCGTGGTCAAGGCTCTGGCAATCCTGGTGCGACTAATGTGGTGCGTATAGGAGGGAAAAAAGCAGGGGCGATTACCTTGGCAGGCGATGCTTTAAAAGGTTTGATTCCTGTCTTAATCGCAAAATTTATGGAAGTGGATAGTTTAATATTATCTTTCGTCGTATTTGCGGCCTTTATGGGACATTTATATCCTATCTTTTTTGAATTCAAAGGCGGTAAAGGCGTTGCAACTTCGCTTGGCGTTGCTTTAGGGGTCAATGTTTTTTTAGGATTGGCGATTTTAGCCACTTGGATATTAGTTTATAAAATTTGCAAAATTTCTTCGCTATCAGCTTTAGTTGCCAGTATTTTCGCGCCTGTGTATGTCTGGTTTATGGTGGGTGAGGCTTCTTTGGTAATTACGTTTATATTGCTCTCAATTATTTTGTTATGGCGGCATAAGAAGAATATTCAAAAATTATTGGCGGGAACTGAGGATTAAGAAAGCCGCATTTGTTCTCATTAAACATAAATCTGATAGACCCAAAAAATATCAGGCTTTATGTTTAATACGCTTTAGCGACAAATTGTTTAGGTACATCCAGCGAGAATATATCTTCCTTAATTTTAGCGGTATAAAAACCCAAAGAACGAACGCGCTCTTTTAACTCGGTTGACATATCAACTGCCGCTAGAATGCCAAATACTTTTTTATCTTTATGTTCAGGGAAAAACTGCCTGAAATTAAGCATAATATCTTGTAGTTGAGTGATTGCTTCTTCTCGAAGGTGACTTTTTACTTCAACAATATAAACTTCATTTACAGAACTATTTGCATAAGCTAACACATCAATTTCTATATCTTTTCCTGCTTTATGAACCCTGACACTGGGGCTAATAATTTCCATTTTAAATTGCTCTTGTAAAATCCTTTGCATCGAAGGCAAAGCCAGCCCTTCAGTAAAACTGCCGAATTTTCGTCCTAAGCCGCCAATTTGTTTGCCTAATTCTTTTAATTGTCGGGTTACTTTTCTGTCGCTTTCTTTTAATTGTTTATCAGTTTCTTCTTGCGAAGTTCGTAATTCCTTGATGTGAAAACCTGTCTCTTTTTGAGACGCTCGTAATTCGCTGATTTGGGAGCTGGTTTCTTTTTGTGAAATTGCTAAACTGGCAACTAAATTTTTTAATTCGTCATCTGTCATGTGTTTTACCTAAATTTATAAGATTGTTAGGCATTTTCTTAAATGCCTAACATCTGACTCAATAAAAAACTTAAAGTTCTCTAATTAATGCGGTTAATAATTCAAGGGTATTCCCCATACCTTTTTCTATATGTTGGTGAATTTCATCCATGCTAATTTCCCCTTCAATTTTACCTGCTCCCCAATTAGCGACTACTGCAATTGCAGCATAATCTAATTCAGCTTCACGCGCTAAGGCGGCTTCTGGCATTCCTGTCATACCGACTATATCGCAACCATCACGCTCCATTCGCGCAATTTCTGCTGCCGTTTCTAAGCGAGGGCCTTGTGTGCAGCCATACGTTGCAATCGGACTAATCGCTATATTTTTTTTAGCAGCTAGATTAATTAATTTTGCGCGTAAGGACGGTGTATAAGGGTAGGTAAAATCAATATGAGTGACTTCTTCTAAATCATCGGCAAAAAAAGTATGCTCACGCCCATAGCTATAATCAATGACTTGATCGGGAATCGCAATATGCGCGGGTGCCATATTTTCTGTAATGCCGCCAACAGCCGCGACAGAAATAATCTGTTTAATGCCTAGTTGTTTAAAGCCCCAAATATTGGCGCGATAATTAACTTTATGTGGTGGTAGAACATGAGGATTACCATGACGCGCTAAAAATACAACTTCTTTCCCTTCTAATTTTCCCATGACATAAGACGCGGAAGGTTTACCAAAAGGCGTATCTAATACTTTTTCACCTGTAATGTTTAAGGAATTTATTTGCGTTAAACCAGTTCCCCCGATAATACCGATACTCATGAGTTGTCCTCTTCTTTACAGGCATAAATACCTGCCGCATTGCGTAAATAACCTTTGTAATCCATTCCATAACCAAATAAATAACGGTCTTCGGTTTCAAGTCCAATAAAATCAGCGATGACTGGCTTTTTACGATTTAATTTTTTGTCGATTAATACTGCGCTATAAATAGAGTCTGCACCTTGTTCACGGCAATAGTCATAAAGCGCGGCTAAGGTGATGCCTTCATCTAAAATATCATCAACAATTAAAATAGTTCGGTCTTTTAATGAGCTTGCAGGTTTTAAAATCCACTTAATCTCACCGCCTGAGGTTTTATTACGATAGCGGCTAGCATTAATGCCATCAATGGTTAAGGGGAAATTTAAACGCGTCATTAATTTACCCGCGACGACAATACCACCGTTCATCACGCATAAGATGATTGGGTTACGATCAGCTAATAATAAGTTGATATTTTCTGCCATTTTTTCAATGGCAGTTTCAACTTCGGCTTCGCTATAAAGTAAATCAGCGGTGGCTTCCACCTGTTTTATTTCATCAATCATGATTTAGTGAATTTAGTTGAGAAGAGATGGTTTGCCAGCGTTGCGAATTAAATAAGGCTTCACGGCTGAATTTATTTTTGCCTAGCATGGCAAGAAGACGTTTTTCACTGTTTGGGCGAGATTTAACCGCTAATGATTCTAACACTTCAGTCGCTGCTTCTGGATTGTTACACACCAGCACCATATCACAACCTGCGGCTAAGGCTAATTCAGCACGTTGAGAGAAAGAGCCGACACTCGCCGCGCCTTCCATACTCAAATCATCGCTAAAGATAACCCCATCAAAACCTAATTCTGTGCGTAAAATAGTTTGTAACCAGCGCGAAGAAAATCCTGCCGCGTGTTCATCAACTTGAGGGTAAACAATGTGCGCGGGCATCACCGCTTCCAGCCCTTCTTTTATAAGCTGTTTAAATGGCACTAAATCTTGTTGACGAATGCTCTCTAAATCGCGTTCATCAGTTGGTAAAGCTAAATGTGAATCTAAAGAAACAAAGCCGTGACCTGGAAAATGCTTACCTGTGGATGCCATGCCAGCGTCTCTCATGCCACGACTAAAAGCCGAAGCCAATTCGCTGGCTTTATGACAATCCATTGAAAAAGAACGATTACCGATAATTTCACTGACACCGCAATCAACATCTAAAACAGGCGCGAAACTAAAATCAACGCCCACGGCCAATAATTCAGCCGCCATTAACCAACCTGCATCTTCCGCTAATTCAGAATGTTCCTCAAAACAGGCGACAGGCGGTAAGCGAGTGAAACCCGTTTGAAAACGCTGAACTCGTCCGCCTTCTTGATCGACGGCAATTAAAATATCGCCATTTCGAGCTTGGCGAATGTCTTTAATAAGTTGGGTAACTTGCTTAGGATCTTGATAATTACGCGCAAATAGAATAATCGCGCCAGTATTGGGATGTTGGATTTTTTCTTTTTCAAGCGATGTTAATGTTAAACCCTCAACATCAATCATCACCGCACCCATAGGGAGTTTTTGTGACATAGCCTGCCTATAAAAGTAATAAATAATTTAGAACATCTTTCATAATGCTATTGTCTATAAATGTCCATGAAAAACGCGAAAAAATTCAACTTGTAAGATTAAGGTGGAGTCCAATAGCTTTAGCTATTGGCGAGTTTAAAAATAACTTAAATAAATAGTTATAAAACAAAAAATCTTAATTCATTTACTCACGCCAATAGCTAAAGCTATTGGACTCCGAACTTGAGAACTTCTAAACGTATCCGTCGAAAAAATTTAATTTTCAAAGATATTTTTTGTATCTTTCGTGGACAAAAATGTAAATCGAAAAATGAAGGATGTTGCCTTATGTTAATAATTTGAACTCACTATTATAAGGGAATTAATCAATATTCCTTTCGCTTTTACAGTAAGAAAGTAAAACTTAACGGTTGAGGAAATAAATAAACACTAAATTACTTAAAAGTGACAAGGCAGCAAGGCTCTTCCAAAATAATAAAGGATTACCTTCCAAGATTGGTATATTTGCTTCCCCTGTTAGAAACTCTGGATTAGGTACAGTAATATCTTGCATAAATTCAGATAAATGCCCATAACGTAATTCTGGATTGATCGCGGTCGCTTTTTTTAAGGCACTATCTATCCATATAGGTACCATAGCATTGTGATTAAAACTAGGAATATAACGAAGCTTAGCCAGATTCATTTTATTGGGGCGTTCTGGCAGTTCTCCAAACGGTAAAGTACGATTAATCATTTCATAAGTAATCACGCCGAGTGAATATAAATCAGATTTTGCCGACCCTCTTTGTCCCATGTGATATTCAGGGGCGGTGTAATTTAATGTTCCTAAAATATTTTCTTCTTTATCACTGTCCAAGGGGGTGATTTCAGCAATGCCTGCAATTTTAACCGAACCGAAATCAATAATTTTCACCACTCCCTTATTATCAATCATAATATTGCTAGGTTTTAAATCTTGATGCAGCATTTCCATACGCTGAAATGCACGCAAGCCTTTCACCACTTGCTTAATAATTTTCCTCACTTCTCTAATATAAGGTTTAGGATGTTCGTCTATCCATTCTCTTAAGGTCTGACCTTCTATAAATTCGGTGACATAATAAATGCAGCTCTTGTCTCGGTCGGTATTGAGAATTTTAAGGACATTTTCATGTTGTATGCGTTTTCCTGCCCATTCTTCGTGCAGAAAATGCTCAATGTAGTGCGTATCGTCGTCATACAATATTGAGGGGGTTTTTAAAATTACCATCGTTTGATTTTGGGTATCAAAAGCCCGATAAATTTGAGTGCGGTTGCTAGCGTGTAATTCTTCTTCAATTTTATAGCCGTCTAATAGCATTCCTTTTTCTAAAGGCGGCGGAAAAGGTAAATTAGCATGACGGCGTAAGACTTCATCTTCTTTAGCGTGAGGGAGTTCATCAATTCTGACAATTTGACAGCTTAAATTATCATCGCTGTTATTTTTGAAGGCTTGTTCTAAAATCGTTTGCGCTTGTTGTTGTAAATCGTTTCCTTCTTGCAAACGTATTTTCAGACTTTTTTCATCAATAAAATCGTGAATACCATCGGTGGTCATTAAAAAAACATCACCTTTTTCTAAGGGGAAGGCTTTGTAATCGACTTCTAAACGCGGCTCTATGCCCATTGCACGGCTAAGATAATTTTTATCTTTTGAGATAGTGATACGATGGTCGCGAGTCATTTGTTCAAGACCACCTTTGCGTAGGCGGTAAATTCTGGAGTCGCCTATATGAAAGAGGTGTGCGGTTGTGGATTTAAAAATCATCGCACTTAAGGTACAGACCAGACCTTTGCTTGATTCATAGCGTGTTTGTCCTTGGCTATAAAGCCAAGAATTGGTAGCAGAGAGTATTTTTTGTCCCGCTTGTTTGACTGACCATGAGTCTGGGGTGCTGTAATAGTCGTTTAAAAAACTGACAATGCTGCAACGGCTCGCTTCTTTTCCCGCCTCGCAACCGCTCATGCCATCAGCGATTGCGACACTGATGCCTTTGTGAGTGAGTTGCGAGTCTTCTGGAATAAAGCTCCCTAAAAAATCTTCATTTTCTTCTTTAATGCCTTTGTCGCTTGCATAAGCAATGCTGACAGCAAGTTTTGTCGCTTTTGTCATTTTTTAT
>WTBX01000169.1 GCA_013138855.1 Methylococcaceae bacterium | reverse complement strand
GGTGATTAGTTTGCAAGGAGTCGCGGCAATAACAGTACTATATTTTTTATTAATGGGGGTAAATTCGCCAAATATTTCGCTAGGTTCAATATGGTCAAAGTTTTCAGTGCTTTTAACCGTTAACTCTCCGTCCTCTAATAAATATATTTTATCGCTTTGAAAAATGGAGAAAATATTAGTTTCATGGGGTGAAAAAATATTTTTACCTTGCTTAACAGAGACTAATTCGCCAAAACGCTGAAAGAATACCAAGGCGACAGCAGGGGCGTAAGTAATACTGTCTTCGACTTTAGTTTGATTTTGTGAATTCATGGTAAATGTTTTTCTATCTTAGGGATTCCCTCGTGAGAGTATAGGAATGAGAGAAAAAATCATAATACTTTTGTGGTAAGTGTTCAGTCCCCCTCTTAAAAAAAGAGGGGTTAGGGGAGATTTTATTAAATAAATCCCCCTCAATCCCCCTTTTCCAAAGGGGGAGGTGAATACTTACCTTTTGTGCGTTGCTTAGAGTGCATTATTATGTTTTAGACTAAAGCCTCTAAACCTTTTCTTTCAATTATATCTAATAGTTTTTTTGAAGCACCTGTAGGTTTTTTATTACCTTGCTCCCATTTTTGAACGGTTGAAGGGCTTATATTAAATACGCTTGCAAGAGCGGCTTGGCTTAATTTTAATTTCTTTCTGATAGCGATTATTTTTTCTGGACTGTACTCTTTAACTTTGGGGATACATAGGCGTTCTATATTTTTCATGGTTATATCATCAACTAAGCCACTTTTATTTAAATCTGCCACTGTATTAGTTATTGATTCTGCTATTGAATCTCTCATTACCTTACCTCAATAAAGTCACCATTTTCTATGGCTATCGTTATTTCTTTTTCTGAAAACCCTAACAAAATTTTAGAAAATTCTTTGAAAGCAGTCAGTTCTTTTTTAGATAGATTTGATTTTTCATTTTTAGAAAATCCATGAATAAAAATCGCTCTATCGCCTTTTTTGTAACAAATAATCGTTCTTCCGCTACCGCTTTTTCCTTGTCCTTCAAATCGTATTCGTTTTTTGTAGATATGCCCGCCAAGATTAGCTTCAAATTCTCCAGATTGAATTTCTGCTAGTGCTTCGATAAGTCCATTCTCAATAATGCTCTGCTTTGCTACCCATTTTGAAAATTGTTTTGTCATTAATTCCTTCATTATTTAAATATAGCACTCAGTGATATATATTTCAAATTCAGGATGTTAAATCGCATAGTAACTTATAGGTTTAATTTTGAGTGGTATCTATATTTATTAACGATGATTAATGAAAAGAGCTTGATAAGCTTTAGGTGATTTTTATTATTTGTCGTCTAATCTTGAAAGTGCAATATCATAAACTTCATTTCTATTACGCTTTCCAAGGGCAATAACGGTGACAGTCACAACTTCGTCGGCTACCGAATAAACCAAACGATAACCTTGCTGACGCAATTTAATTTTATAAATATTTTTCCCACCCGATAATGCAGCGGATGGAATATGAGGAGATTCTAAACGCTCTTCCAATTTCTTTTTAAACTGCTGTTTAAGCGTATGTCCTAATTTATTCCATTCTTTTAACGCAGATTTTTTAAACTCTAGCTTATAAGTCATCTAAGGAAAGCGCAACAGAGTCTTCATTTTCTCGCTCTTTAACAATTTTTAGCAATGCCATATCATCAATTAATTCCATCATCGCTTCATAAGCTGACGCAGGAACACAATAAAAAGCGGGTTGATTTCGGTTTAAAACTGCAATAGGCATTCCATCCCCACTAGCAACCACTTTCATAGGATTGGCTTTTAATTCTGAAATGCTCGCAACCATTTCTGTTAAGACAGGATAAGACATCGTAGTCTCCAAACGTTAAAAAGACCTGATTATAGGACGTTTAAATGGTTTTATAAAGCAAAGCGTCAGTTGCTTAATTCATCACCTTTTAATTTCTCAAGTCATTTGCTAGAGGAGGAGAAATTGCATCCTTTAATTTAAAAATAAAGTTTGATAAGCTTTTGCCGACGCTCTAACATTTTCACTAAATACTCCACCAATCACTGCTAATAAATCCGCACCCGCATTTAATAACTGACCACCGTTTTCAGGTAATATTCCACCAATCGCAACAATAGGGACTTTTATCTGCAATTTAGCTTGCTGTAAAGTTTCAAGTTCGGCAGGCGCGGCTAAAGGTTTAGAGCTAGACGGAAAAAAACGCCCAAACGCGACATAATCCACGCCTTCTTGTTCAGCACTTAAAGCTAACTCCACATCGTTATAACAAGACACACCAATAATCGCTTCATCGCCTAAGCGTTGGCGTGCGTGTTGAATCGCGCCATCTTCTTTACCTAAATGTACGCCGTCTGCACCTATTTTTAAAGCTAACTCAACATCATCATTAATCAATAAAGGCACTTGCTGTGCGTGGCATATTTTTAATAATTCGCTACTTAAATAAATGGCATCAATAGGATTTTTATCACGGTATTGAATCACCACTGCTCCGCCTTTGATTGCTAAAGTAACTTCATCAATGACTTGCTGACAACTTTTGCCTTCGGTTTGGGTAATGGCGTATAAACCTGTTAGCGGAAATTTCATTAACCTGCCTCCATCCAAAATAAACGCTGAGGATTATATTGTCCTCGACCGATTTTATAAGCTTCATCCAAACTATTCCAAGTATAATCTTGTGCCTCAGAAATGGCGGAGAATGGCTCTAAACCTTGCGCCATTAAGCCTGCAATACTACTTGCTAAGGTACAACCTGAGCCATGATAAGAATCTGGCAACCTATCCCAAGTAAACGTTTCCATACATTTTTGTTGATGAAAAAGCTGGTTTTCGACAGTGTTTTTTTCAGTATTTTCATCCGCGCCTGTAATCAACACATAATCACTACCTTTTTCCAGCAAACTCATCGCGCAATCATTTACATTTTCTAAACCAGAAAGTAAACGCGCTTCTTTACGATTCGGAGTTAAAACCGTCGTACACGGCAATAAATACTCATTAATCGCTTTGATTAAGGCTTCATTACTTAATGCTTTTCCACCGCCCGCTGCTAGTACAGGGTCTAATATTACAGGGATATCAGGATATTTTTGTAACACTGTGTGAATCGCTAAGGCGGTTTCCGCGTGTCCGATTAAACCGATTTTAATCACGCTAATGGTCATATCATCTAACAAGGTTTGTGCTTGGTTGATAATGTCTTGAGGATGTTGCGGGATTAATTTTTTAACATTAGAGGAGTCTTGCTCAGTTAAGGCGGTAATCACGCTAACTGAGTGACAACGATGGCTGACAAGGGTTTCTATATCGGCTTGAATACCTGCACCACCGCTAGGGTCGTGACCTGAAAAAGAGAGGACTACTGGATAGTTTTGTGACATTCGATAGGTAACTTTTATAAATAATGCTTTTGAGCTTTCGTGCGCGACTTGAAGTCGCGATTCCGTTGGAATCAATACTCAAAATTTAAAAGCTTTCCATAATAGCAGAAAAATAAAAATCCGCTTATCCCTTGCTATAATAAACAATAATTTATCGTCTTTTACAGGAATTAAAATGGGCTTTATCGCTGCTTTACCATGGAATTTTGTGATTGTTGCCGCTTTGATTGGCTTTCATCAAGCTGAAATTCCTATTGAAGGTGTTATTGAAAAAGGGCTTTTTATCCTTTGCTTTTGCGCGTTAATCTTTGGCTTTATTAATAGCTCCAATATTTCACATCGCAATTTTACCTTGCTCATCATCCGCTCAACCGCATCAGTCGCTGTCGCGAGTGGTTTTGTTAGCTACCTTGTTTGGGGAAC
>WTBX01000113.1 GCA_013138855.1 Methylococcaceae bacterium | reverse complement strand
AAATCATTCTCGAAAGTAATGAGTCGAAACTTTTGAGTTGAATTTCAATTTGATAGATACGCTGTAAAGCGTCTCTGGCTTTGACATCAACGATGCTGTATTTATCGCTAACAAATTCTTTTTCATTGTAGGGGTTTAATATTTCTACTGAAATTAGCGGTTGTGTGAGTTCTTTTTCTAAAATGGCGTTGAGGAAGTGGATAAGTAGGTTGCGATTTTCTTCCGCGCCTAATATGGCTTTGAATACGCAGTCTATTTTTGGGTCGATGTGATGTTTCATGATTTTTCCTAGTTCCCACGCTCCGTGTAGGAACGAGAGAAACATCAGTTATTTAAGTAATTTTAAGAAATTCTCGTAAAGATTTTTCTTCTAAAATATGAATCCGAAAACGCCAAAACGACATTTCATTATTATTAATCAACGATAACGCCAACACGCCTTTTAATATTCCTAAATCATTTTCCGCATCAATTTCTTTCCATGCCGAAGCCTTTAAAGCAAACCCTGTCTCAGAACTGGCAAAATAAATTTGTTTTAATAATGCATCCTTAGTTTCAATATCCAACCAGTCACGCAATGGATTTTTTTTAGCCTGCTCTCTCATCTGTTTACCAAATATTTGAGCAGCCTTATCCGCCTCTTTAAATCTCTCTTGTTGCGATAACGCCGCTTCTATAATAAATTCTGCATCGGCTGGAATAGGGTGTTGTTCAGTCACTGCATTTGTAGGCAATAACGTGGATTTATCATTCGTTTTTTCTGCTTTAGACTTGCTATTATCTGCTGCTTGTTGCTTTTTTATTAGCTCTTCTGCTTCTGCTATTTCTAGTTTATTTTTTTGATGTTGCGTTTTAATAATTTTTTCAAATTTTGACTTATTTTCAGGTTCATAGTGACAAAAAACCGCCAATAAATCTTTTTTACTAGCATACAGATTAATAAACTCTGGCATTCCACCCATTTTTGCGAATGTTCGACCAATGGTTTCTTCAATGGTCATTAATTCATCATCATAGGCATCAAACAAGGTAAAAATTTCGCGCTCCTTGTTTGGGGTTGTAATGTAAGAACGCATTAATAATTTCAATAAATCTTTTAATTCAAACTCCTGTTTTTCATCTTTTTCAACAGGAATATCTTTGATAATTTTAATCAATAAATGTAAATCTTGAAAATGCCCTAAAATAATAAAAACAATGCTTTTAGCACCCCATTGGGAAAGACTTCTATAATCTTGAAAACAGTTAATAAGATATTTTTGGGTAAATTCTTCTCCACAGTATTTAGCAATGGTTGTTAATTTATCTTCTTCTGAACCGATATAAAGCGTATTAAAACGTTGTGTGGCTAAGTTATCATCTTGATAAGCCTGAGACAATCGTTGCCATAATCTATCGCTATCCATGCAAACAGGCATCATTACAGGTTTTTCTAAAAATGAATTTAACCATTTGACCACTAATCTGGCGATTCCCTGAGTAATGTCGCCTTGTATATACGCTTGATTTGGCAATCTGTTTTCAATCAATAAAGCAACCGCCATGATGGCGATATGATAAGGATACCCCTGAGTTTTATTGTTGAATATGGCACTGGAATTACCACTATCAATACAATCTATAGCCTCTTCATCGGCATAAAGAACATCATCTAATTGGCTTTCTTCATTTTCTGGTTCTAAATACTGCTCCAGATGAGGATATAAAGAAAAATCCTCGGCACGTTTACGACTTAATAAATCACCAATAGTCCGCCAATGTTCATCATTTTTTCCTTTATTACGGATTATTTCAGTGGTGTAGCTATAACGTTTTTCATCAAAAAACGTTTCGGTTTTAACGTCTATTAAAGGTGCGGGAAAGTTTTCAATTATTTGTAAACTTTCTTTATAAATAGCACTCCACTGACTTTTTTTGATACCTTTAAAATTAACACCGCAATATACAAATAATCCCATGATTTTTTCCTTAAATTTTAAATAGATAATTCATTTTACATTCCGCCCCTTAGGAATGAGGTTTTAATAACTTCCGAAACTTGAATGAGCAAGTTTATCGCGTAACTCAGGGGTACCATCCCTTTAAGGGATGTTATCCCTATGCTCTAAAATTTATCTGTATTCGAGTTGTTTCATGGGTTTATAAGGTTATTTTTGTAGGGAACATTGGAGCTAATTCTGATTTTTTTAAATGCCCTTTTTTGTTGAAAAAACTTAATTTTCCGTGTTTATCACAGAGCCAAAATTCTTTTGCGCCTGATTCAAAGTAGAGTGCTTGTTTTTCATTCATTTCTTTAGTGCTATTGCTTGATGAGATGACTTCAATACAGATTTCTGGGGCGATTGAGCATTCTGTTTCGGGTTGAATTTGTTTGAATACGGTTGATGATGCCCATGCGACATCTGCAACTTTTGTGCCTTTACTGGTGCTAATCGCGCATTCGGTTAAGGCTCTGCCGTCTTGTAATTGGCTGCGTAATAGAAAAGAGAGTTCACTTTGAAAGGCTGAATGCGCGACTTTGACAGGTGACATGGTTATGTTTCCGTATTCGTTTAGTTCAATTTTAAAAGGTAGGTTTTGTAAGCTTTTGTGGGTACATACGTCTTGCCATTGCATGAAAATTCCTAGCTCTAAATGATAAAAACCCGACAGTTTTTAGGTTGTCAGGTTTTTGGGTTAAAAGGTTTGTTTTCCTCTAAATTGTAAGCATTCTCTTAGTTCTCCTAGTTCCCACACTTTGTGTGGGAATTCATATTAGGCTTGGTATTTTCTCAGTGTATGCAGAAGTTTTAAGCCTGTATGCGTTCCCACTCATAGAGTGGGAACGAGAGAAAAAGGTTTAATAATCGTAGGGTGGGTTAGCTTTTTTCGCATGGCGAAAAAACGTAGCCCACCGATAAGATATAAATGGTGGGCTACGGTATCTCGCTTCGCTTGGTAAGCTAGCCCACCCTACATGGCTGTCTGCTACTTCAATTAATAGTAAAACATCTTTTGCGGTTGGGTGACGTGTTTTATAGTCGTTAGCATCTGGATGTAATAGCATAAAGTCGGGTTCAGGTTCGGATAAATTATTTAGTTGTAATGG
>WTBX01000418.1 GCA_013138855.1 Methylococcaceae bacterium | reverse complement strand
AATAGAATTATTTTAATTATCAAATATTTAAGGTAGAGGTAGTTGTCATCAGACCTCCGAGGTTTTTAAAACCTCGGAGGTCTAACTCCTATTTCTTACTCTGCCTTAAGTGTGAAACTTAACTTTCCCCTAAAATAATAAAAAAAGCAAAAAAAACCTGATCCGCTCAAAACGAATCAGGTTTTTTATTTTAAAACTTATTTTTTAAAACTTAAATAGTCGCTGGATCTAATGTAAATAATCTATCAAAATTAGCGATTTCCAAGATTTTTCTCACTTCAGGCTTAGGATTTTTAATGGTGATGGCATCTTTATTTTCACCGACTTTATCACGTAAAACCAATAACATGCCTAAGGCAGAACTGTCCATATAATCAGTATCACTTAAATCTATACTAATAGCTTTGACACCTGTGCCTGCTTGCTGTGTTGCTTTACGAAAATTTTGATGAATACTAAAGTCAAAACGTCCAGAAATAGTAACTTCCAGAGTTTGTGTGTCTGCATTTAAGTTTGTTTCTACAGTCATTGGTAAATTCCTGTTATACGTGTTAATGAAGATGTAAGTGTCGTTCCTTCACCGATTTAGGTTTTAAGAACGTAAAATTTGCTTATTTTTTTTAAAGTATAGCTAATTATTATAGAGCTTAACTTTAATCTTCCTTGCATTATCGGTTTTTTCAGTTAAAGAGTAAATATCAAATTTACTATATATCTAAAATGGTAACTACTCAGCGTACATGGAGACGCGACTTTTAGTCGCGCACGAGACCTAAAAACATCTTCAAAATCTATAAATTAAACAAATTCAAATAAGCTCGCTTTAAAATACATAGATAAAACTTCGTGCGCGACTAAAAGTCGCGACTCCGCGTGAGTAGTTACCTAAAATGTAGCTTTATATTCGCTGAACCGCTAACAGAAAATTCGTCTGTACTTGCTAAAAAATAATATTATACGGAGAACATCACATAACACACTTTATTTTCTTAAATTAGGAATATATCTCTCAGGAATTTTTCCTTTTTAAGGTTTCTTTCTATTATTCGCAGGTTTTTTTCTCTAAAATCCCTCTCCATTTTAAGCACCCATTGAGAAGGATATGAAAGCAGTTACTCGAAACATAATTTATTTAGCGACACTTTCCATTTTAAACACCGCTGTTGCTGATGACGAGGAGGTGATTGAGCTAGAATCTATAGAGGTGATTAGTGTTTCGCCATTACAAGGGAGCGGGGTCGAGATTAATAAAATTCCTAGTCTAGTACAAACAGCAACAGCAGAAGATTTAGAAAAATCACAAAGCCTGTCTTTAGCTGATTATATGAACGATCATTTAGGCAGTGTGCATATTAATGAGGCGCAAAATAATCCCTTGCAACCTGATGTTTATTATCGCGGCTTTGTGGCATCGCCTTTATTAGGTTTACCGCAGGGCTTGTCGGTTTATGTTAATGGCGTGCGTTTTAATGAACCGTTTGGCGATACGGTGAATTGGGATTTAATTCCAGAAGGGGCGATAGATTCGATTGCACTTTATTCAGGTTCAAACCCTATGTATGGTTTAAATAGTTTAGGGGGCGCGTTATCGCTACAAACTAAGACAGGGTTTACCGCAGAAGGTCATCAATTAGAGGTTTATGGTGGCTCTTGGGATAGACATTCCGAAGAATTAACCAGCGGTTGGAATAATGGTACGTTCGGTTATTTCATAGACCTTAGAAACTTTGGCGAACAAGGTTGGCGCGACCATTCCAGAACCACTGCTAAACAAGTCTTCGGAACTTTAAGCTGGGAAAATGAACGTGCGTCTTTAGATTTAACGCTAGCAGCTAATGACAATAAAATGAAAGGCAATGGTGCAAATCCCATTCAACTTTTAGAACAACAGCCTAAAGCGGTTTTTACTTATCCAGATCAAACCATCACGCGAATGTTTTTTGCCGAACTTTCAGGGGCATTTGATTTAACAGACGAAATTAATTTAAGTGCGAATGCTTATTTTAGACAAAATCGTATCCGTAGCTTTAATGGTGATGATAGCGACTTTGACGGTTGTACTGGAGTAAATGCAGGTTTTATGTGTGAAACCGAAGAGGGTGATGAAGTCTTACTTGAAGATATTAATGGTAATCAAATTACAGACACTGATGCGGTAAATGGTGCGAGTAATAACACTAGCCAAACCTATATGCGTAGTCGTGGCGGAACGATACAATCCGCTTTTAGCAATGATCTTTTTGGTTACGAAAATAATTTTGTTTTTGGCGCGAGTTATGATTACGCCAATGTGCATTTTGAATCCGATACTGAACTTGCACAATTGCTCTCTGATCGAGGTACGAAAAGCAGTGGTATTTTGCTTCAAGAGGGACGAGTACGCTTAAATACCAATACCGAAAGCTATAGTTTTTTCTTTAGCGATTATTTCTCGGTGACAGACGCATTAACCATCATGTTTTCTGGGCGTTATAATCACACCAGTTTAACGATGAAAAACCAATTTATAGACGGAGAAGATAAACTCAGTGGTCATCATAGCTTTGATCGGTTTAATCCTGCTGTGGGTTTGACTTACCAATTTGGGCAGCCGCTAACCGTTTATGGCAGTTATAGCGAATCTTCGCGTGTTCCTACCCCAATGGAGTTAAGCTGTGCCGACGAAAATGATCCTTGTAAACTACCCAATGCTTTTGTGGCTGATCCTCCTTTAGCACAAGTGGTTGCTAAAACATGGGAGGCAGGTTTTAGAGGGGATTTGACTGAGTTTATGCCTAAAGGCGATTTAAAGTGGAATTTAGGATTTTTTCATACTACCAATCACAGCGACATTATTTTTAATCGCGGTGGCGACAGTATTTCCGAAGGTTTTTTCAGTAATATCGGACAAACGCGCCGCTATGGAATTGAAGCAGGATTAAGCGCACATTATCCCCAGTTATTCAGTGAAATAGACGATTGGCATTTCTCAACGAATTATACTTATTTAAATGCACAATTTATGGACGGTTTTACCATTCAAAATCCCATAGACAATACGCTTGCTTCACAAGTTGAACGGGGCGATAGAATCCCCAGTTTGCCTGAACATATTTTTAAAGCGAGTTTAGGGGTAGATTTATGGCAACGCTGGTCAATCGCGCTTAATACCTTATACAGTGGCGATCAATTTTTTCGCGGTGATGAAGCTAATGAAACTTCACGTTTAGGGGGTTATTGGGTCTTTAATACTAAAACAGAAATTAAAATAACAGAAAATCTCACCGTTTTTGGCAGTATTAATAATATTTTTGACCGTAAATATAAAACCTTTGGGGTTTATGGCGATGCTAGTGAAGTATTAGGAGATAGCTTTGATAATGGGCAATTTGTTTCTCCTGCTGCACCTAGAGCGGGGTGGATTGGGGTACGGTTGAGTATATAAACAAGTGAACAATAGCATTTGAGGTTTCAATTCGTACGATTAACTCGGCTCAAATTAAGGAATAAAATCGAGAATCACATAAGGCTGGCGGCTACCCAAAAGACTACGTCTTTCAGCTTGCCGCCAGTCTTTTGATTCTCTGGAAGTTAAAGCTATTGCTAGCATTTGGAAACGCGACTTCTAGTCGCGCACGAGTCATATCTACTCAAACGATAGAATGAACACACGGCGCGACTAGAAGTCGCGTTTCCGTTATTATGCTTAAAAAGTTGGAGAGCGTCATTAACGCTTTCCGCGACTAAAGATCGCGGTTCCGACGTAGCTTTAGTTGGCACTCAATATTTTTATAGACAACTCTATTTATGATTAAAGTTATACTCATCTTTCTGCTTTTAATATTAATTTCTATCGTATTTTTGGTGTATGAAGAAGATGGAATAGCCTCATCATTAATTCCATTAAACCGAGAGTCGCGTACCGTTGAAAATGTTATTGAAAAATATGGCGTAGCTGCCAATGCACGCTTAAGTCCTTATTTTAAAAAAGCTAAGATTGCCTACCCTCCAAAAGCCGTTATGTTACTGGCATTAAAACAAGAGAAATCACTAGAGTTATGGGCAAAAAATCAAGGAGATTATACGTTTATTCGCCGTTATCCTATTGCAAAATTAAGCGGTAAAGCAGGACCTAAATTAAAGGAAGGCGATAAACAAGTTCCAGAAGGGGCTTATGCCATTACTTGGTTGCATCCGAATAGTTCTTATCATTTGTCGATGAAGTTAAATTACCCAAATGCCTTTGATTTATTACATGCAGTAGAGGAAAAACGAGAAGATGTGGGTAGCGATATTTTTATTCATGGCAAAGCGGTTTCTATAGGATGCCTAGCGATGGGCGATACAATTATTGAAGAATTATTTGTATTATCGACAGCGGTGGGAATAGAAAATATTAAAGTATTGATTGCCCCTGTAGACCCTAGAATCCATACCTTAAAGTATGATAAAAACACGCAGGCAGCATGGGTAAAAGAGTTATATCAAATGCTTCATCGTGAATTTAAGCCTTTTGTTAAAAAGGCTATGTAATAGACAACTTCCTTAAGTATCTTAATATTTTGGGGATACGGAGCCGCGACTTTTAGTCGCGCACGAGACCTGAAAAGCACCTTTAAAATCTATAAATTCAGACCGCTTAAAATAAGCGCATTTTAAAATTTATGCTTGAAAAGTCGCGCCTCCGCCTGAGTCGTTACAAATAAACGTAGGAAAGATGTCTAAGCATGATAAAAAGCTATTGAGATTTTTTATTTAAGTTATTTAATATTTCTTCTAAAGGAACGAGACACATACGCATTCTAAATAATACTTCCCCCCCTTCTAAAACTCCGAAGCATTCATAAATTCGCAACATAATGTTGGTCTGGTTTAAAGTCTGTGTTTTTGATTCGGGCAATTGTTTAACCAAAATATGTAACTTGTCATTATTTTTCAGTAATTTTAAATGATTTCTATTGACTGAAATACTATGCGAGGTATAAACCATCGGGTTACGCTTAAAATCATGATTGTCTTCAATCTGGGCTTTTTCTAATAATGCGCCTGAGCTTAAGCTGCAAGGAAATATTTCAGGATAATGAGCAAGGCCTGCTAGTTCGTCAAAATAATCAGATTGTTCTGCTAATGATCCCGATAAAAAGTTTTTCGCATTGCCGTTATTAACATATTTTCGTTTCAGAAAAAACTCTGTGCCTGCCACCGTTGAGCAATCAGGCAAATCATTTAAATCAGGCAAAATGGATAAATCTGTATCGCTCAAAAATAAAGGTTTTTTTGTTTCTTTTTTAAAACCTAGTAACACGGTTTTATTATCAGATTTAATGGAGACTCGATTTGCTAGCGTTAGCTCAGGAATTGTTTTAATTAATGTTTTTTTGATGTTTAAATGAAATTCTCTGTCGGGGCGCAAAGCATTGACGAAAGTGGTTTGATAATTACTATAATGCAGCTCGTTTTCAGCAATAATCTGATTTTCATGATGTGCATCTCGATACAAACGCATTTGATATTCTATTAAGGTATTAAGCTGAAAACCCAGCACGATAGGCCCTTTAAAGGGGTTGTGGGTGATTTGTAACCATTTATGCTTATCATGAAACAAATTGAAGTCGTCTGAGGCGTTACGCGTGGCTTCAATATGGATCTGATTAAAAATAAATTTTTCTTCTGTCATTGGTTTTTCACATTAACTAATATTACGCAGAGATAGGGTCGGGGATATTCCTCCCCGCCCTCCAAACCGTGCGTGCAGTTTTCCCGCACACGGCTTTCCCGCTAAGAATTTCCACATCGGGATTGACATGCCATCACATGAGCTTCTTTTAAGGAGAAAAGCCCCTGTTTAGCAGCAATTCTCATTTTGGAAAAAGCAGCTAATATTACAAGCCTAAACCTCAAAAGTAGTAGGCATAAAATAGCATGGCAACACCTTTTCAACCCAAAAATAATTCACAAGCGGCAGGATTTAGTCAAAAACAATTAATAGAACGCATTCAAGAACGTTTTGAGAACCTCTCTGACGAGCGAACAGGCTCGAATATTAGCTATCAAATGAGTGATGCCGCTTTAAGTGCATTTTCTGTTTTCTTTATGCAAAATCCATCGTTTCTTGCCCAGCAAAAACTGGTAGAAAAATCACATGGAAAAAGCAATCTGCAAACGTTATTTGGAACCCATAAAATTCCTTGCGATAACCAAATTCGCAACTTGTTAGATGCTGTTCCGCCAGAAGAAATATATCCACTTTTTAACTTTATATTCAAAGGGTTGCAAGAGACAGGATATTTAAAACCTTTTGCTTCTATTGAAAATAGCTTACTGGTTGCAATGGACGGTGTTGAATATTTTTCATCGCAAAAAATTCATTGTGATAAATGCTCGACGCAGACCCTGAAAAATGGCGAGACTCACTATAATCATAAGGCGATTACGCCCGTTATTGTTTCACCAAAACAAAGCCAGGTTATTCCGTTAGCACCTGAATTTATCTTGCCTCAAGATGGTCACGAGAAACAAGATTGCGAGTTGGCGGCATCAACTCGCTGGATGGCACGCGAACAGTCACTTTTTACAGATCAGTCCATTACTATTTTAGGAGATGATTTGTATAGCCACCAGCCTTTTTGCGAGCAAATTCTGGCTAAAAACTGGCACTTTATTTTGGTTTGCAAACCCGACTCACACCAAACCCTTTATGAATGGCTGGAAGACTTTGAAAGGATAGGAAAAATAAGTGCTTACACGCAAAAAAAATGGAATGGTCGCCAACATATCACCACCGAATATCGCTATATGAACCACGTGCCGCTACGGAATTCTGATGATGCGTTAATGGTTAACTGGTGCGAAATAAAAGAAACGAATGAAAAAGGTAAGGTCATATACCGCAACAGTTTTGTAACGGATTTTGAAATAACTGATGATAATATTGTAGAAATAACGGCGGCAGGGCGAGCGCGCTGGAAAATAGAAAATGAAAATAATAACACATTAAAAACAAAAGGTTACAGTTTTAAGCATAACTTTGGGCATGGTCAACAATATCTATCCTCGGTTTTGGCAACATTAATTATACTCGCGTTTCTTGTGCATACTATTTTAGAGTATTTTGACGCTTGCTATCGCCTATTACGCGAATATTTATCCAGTAGAAAAATGTTTTTCGATGATATTCGCGCTTTAACACGTTATTTATGTTTTGATAGCTGGACAAATCTATTGGAGTTTATGCTTGAACAGCTTGAAATTCCTATCCCAAATTAGGTTTGAAGTAAACATTGAGCCAAAATGAGAATTGCTGAATTTAAGTAAGCAACTCTATTCTATGAGAAATCGCCCCATAGTGTTTGTACCGCAGCTAAAGCGGCTAAAGACGCGGTTTCTGTTCTTAAAATTCGCTGACCTAAACAAATAGGGCTAAAGCCTTTCGCTATCGCACTGTCTCGTTCTTGCTCACAAAACCCACCTTCTGAACCTGTTAATAACAAAACGCTGTCCGATTCATTTTTAAGTTGATTCATGACAGTGTTTGAATAAGGGTCTAAAAATATTTTTAAAGCCTCGTCAAAATTTTGTTCAATCCAGTTGGGAAACTGCGCGATAGGGTGGATTTTAGGAACGACTGTGCGTCCACTTTGTTCAGCCGCATGTTGAGCGATTTTTTGCCAGTGTTTGATTTTTTGTTCGGCTTTATCCGCTTTTATCACGACATTACAACGCTGAGTGATTAACGGAATAATGCTATTTACACCGAGTTCTACCGATTTTTGAATGGCCATATCCATACGGTCACCGCGCGAAATGCCCATGCCAATGGTTACGTTGAGTGATGATTCCACACTGCGGTCTATTTTTTCATTAATGCTGACGCATACCGTTTTACGGCTGACTTCTAATAAGGTGCAGCGATACTCACCCCCTAAGCCATTAAATAAAATCACCTCAGCGTCTTTTTTTAAGCGTAATACTGATCTTAAATAATGGGCGGCATCATCATTTAATTCAATGTTCTGTCCAGTATTTAAGGAATCATTAAGATATAAGCGAGAAATGCGCATTAGTCTTGCACCGCTAAAATTATACCGTCCCAAGCAACTTGAGCTAAGTATTGAATTTGTTTCTCAGTAATCACATAAGGCGGCACAAAATAAACTACATTCGCAATCGGGCGCATTAATACGCCTTTAGTTAAGGCATATTCATAAATTTTTAAGCCTCGTCTCTCTTGCCATGCAAACGGCTCACGCGTTTGTTTATTTTTCACAAATTCAATCGCTAATACCATCCCTGTTTGTCTAACTTCGATAATATTAGGGTGGTCTTCAAAATGCGCGGTCGCTTTGCGCATTGCTTCACTAAGTTGTTTGTTTTTTTCGATAATGCCTTGTTGTTGAAAAATTCCTAAGGTAGCAATCCCTGCGCGACAACCTAAAGCATTGCCTGTGTAGCTATGGGAATGAAA
>WTBX01000093.1 GCA_013138855.1 Methylococcaceae bacterium | reverse complement strand
TGGGTATATTGTAAATAAGCACCTTCCAATCCTAAAATATTGACCGTCCCATCAGGCAATGCCAAGATTTTTTCCTTATCAAACGCTTGAATAACTTCTATTTGTTTTAAGGGACTATTATCGGTATTTTTTACAGGATTAGTTGCTTTAAAATCTTTAGTTGAAGTATGCCAGCTTTGCCCTGAATAAATATCATAACTAGTTTGCATGAGTAGTAAGGAATTATCTGCTTTTATTTTAAATTCGATTTTATCTGATAACTTTAAATCACCTAAATCACCGATAGACGTTTGTCCCTTAAAGGGGTCAGCATCCCACGAACTTAACCATTCTACTGATTGTGCTTCTACCCAATAATGTAAGCGTTTTAAACCTCTATGCCCAAAGTATCCGCTGCTTATTGCAATAGCCATTAAAATTACCCAGATAATTTTAGAATTCTGTATAGGGCGAGCGACTAATAAAACCCCCGAAAACAAAACAACTACAATTACGTAATAAAGGTTACTTTGGCTATTTGCAGCACCCGCACTTAACAGGGTTAAGGCAGCATAAGGTAATTGAAAATCAATACTGTTAACTGAATTATTAGGGCGTTTTCGCATCGAATAAAACAGCGCACCCAGTGGTAATTTTTGTTGTTGACTAAATAATTGTGCAAATAAAACCGAAGTAAATAAGACAGGAAGCCATTTTAAAACAATAAAAATGGGCTGATTCACCGATGTTTCAACCAAATAAACATAAGCAATCATTAACACCACCAAAGCTGATGATAAGTCCCCCCAACGATGAAATTGATTTTGGGTGATTTTCCAACGCCAAGGGGTAACTCTACTAAATAGAATAATGCTTGATAAGACAATAGCCGCCAACCAAGTCCCAGACAACCAAGCCCAAGATAATAAACTAGAAATCACAAAAAATAACGGCGTTAACATGGTTTTAGCTCTATAAAATAGCTTAAAAATTTCCTACTGATTTAGCAGTGGTTTACAGCAAAGATAACAGATTGTAGGATTAAAGAAAGAGCTGGAATCATAAACGGGTAATTTGCACAGTTTTTTGAGAGCCTCTCTTTTTTATCTACTTCAAATTTCAAGGTGTTGGAGACGCGACTTCAGTCGCGCACGAGTCATAATTACTCAAGCTGTGAATAAGCGTGACTAAAACCACGTCTCCGTTATTACACTTTTCCCTGCTTTTTAAAGTAAAAAGGAGCTTAAAATGAAACTAAAATTACAAGACATCATTGATGCGATTGATTTAGGCTGCGATGAAACGTGTTCTTATTTAAATCTAAAAACAGGAAAGGTTCATACTTTTTTTGACGAGTACATCAAGGTCGCTAAGAAAAATAAAAATTTAGATGATGAGGAAGACTGGTACAGAGAAGAAGTGCTTTTAGCCAAACATTACCTTGAACATAAACAAGATTATCGCTCAATCCCTTCGAAATCCGCAATTAATGAATACGACGTTATGGAGGCGTTTTGTGAATCTTTAGCTATTGAAGAGCAACGCGAAGAAATGTGTTTTTTGATACAAGGCAGAGGCGCGTTTTCTAATTTTAGACGAGGTTTGGATAGGTTCTTGCTTCTTGATGAATGGTATGACTATAAAAATCAGAAATTACGTGAATTTGTAATTAAATGGTGCGAGGGTAATGATTTTGAATATCAATAATTGAGACTTAAACAAAGAAAACGAAAAACTAAAACGCGACTATTATGGAAGTTAATGCAAATACGTTAGAATATTTAACTTTATAAATAATTTTAGAACTAATAACTATGTCTGACGTATTGATTACTGAATTAAAAACATTATTGATTGAAGGCTTGCATTTAGAGGATGTAGAGCCAGAGGAAATTGTGGTTGAGGAACCATTATTTGGCGACGGCTTGGGTTTGGATTCAATTGATGCTTTAGAAATAGCAGTTTTATTAGATCGTCAGTACGGCATAAAAATCACCTCTGAAGATGATAGAAACCAGCAGATTTTTGCATCACTTAATTCATTGGCAACATTCATCACTGAAAACAGAACGAAATAGCGGTGGTTATCGTTGTTCGCTCCATCATCAGCACTTTTATGGTGGTGTTTTATCCTTATCTCGTCTACAAAGGCATACAGCACGACGAGGTTTGGATTGCACCACTGATTATTATCAGTTTTTATTTTTATCAAGGCTTTAAAGAGTGTAAAAGTAAAAAAGGACTTATCAAATTTGCATTTGCATCGGCTCTATTAACTTGTTTGTTTTTTTTCCAAGCTCTGACCGCAAAGTTAATGCCGATTCTCGTACAGTTAATTTTGTTACATTTTTTTGGTAAAACACTGCTTAAAGCGCATTCGCCTTCATTAATCGAACGCTTTGTACGCTTAGAGTTTGAAGAGTTTCCCGATGGCGTTGCTGAATATTGCCGACAACTGACTATCATGTGGACCGCTTTTTTTGCGTTTAATGTGATTACTTGTATTGCTTTAACATTATGGGCTCCTGCTTCATGGTGGGCGATTTTTACAGGCGTTGGGATGTGGGCAGGAACAGGCATATTAATGGTTGGTGAATATATTTGCCGACCGTTTTTATTTCCTGATTTAGAAATTCCTGATGTAAAATCTTCGGCTAAAAATATGATTATTAATGGACGTAAGGTTTGGGAAGATACTCATAACAGTTAATAGATGGAGAGTCGTCTTCCAGACGACTCCTTAAACGCTGAATCATTCTCAAAATATGAAGTAAACCTAAACGCTCTAGGAGTCGTTTGGAAGACAACTCTCCAAAATTTTCATCCTGTACGGTTAAGATTTAGCTTTCTAGCATTAAAGCAATCATTGACTATT
>WTBX01000095.1 GCA_013138855.1 Methylococcaceae bacterium | reverse complement strand
GATCAATTGTGCGCCGCATTGCGCAATACCTATTTCAGTGTCATTATTCTTCGCTTCAACGACTGACATTATCGGGCAATTTAAGGTAAATGAGGGTAAGTATTCACCTCCCCCTTTGGAAAAGGGGGATTTATTTAATAAAATCTCCCCTAACCCCTCTTTTTTTAAGAGGGGGACTGAACACTTACTATCTTGTATGTGACACGCGCTGCGAGACAAGTGCTTTCTATATTTTCATTAAGGTCGTTGAATTGATGCTATAAAAAAAGGGCGTTTGCTATTAAAGCAATACGCCCTTTTTTATGATAAATATGGGAATTAACCTTTAACGCTATCGGCTATTTCATTAAACGCTTCAATACGCGCTTTGCCAATATTGACTAAATCAACACCTGTATCAACAATCATTTTGCCTAATGCTGGAATTTTATAAGCAGAGAAAGTTAAGTAACCTACAATAGGAATAGCAATTAGAGCTGAGATTAGGCTGCTAACACCAAATACTCCGAAAAGTTTAATCAGTAATGCGACTAACTCCAGTGGTAGTAATACCATTGCTGAAAAATAAACTAATACGGCAAACGTAAAAATAACGAAAACAATAAACTGGAGCCATCTGACTAATGCGACATCGATTTTTTTCATAATAACTTTTTTCCTTAAAAAAAGCAGGAATTTGTCTGGTATTGCTAAGCTTTATAAATATTAAAACTTAACAGTGAAATAATTTTAATCTGCGGCATTATAACGCAAACTTTAATGATTTTTTATTTTTTATTATGCTTTCAAAGGCATCGTTTATTCTTGCTTTGTTGAATCTTCTTCTGAATCTGGTGTGATAATTGTCTCATCTATGGTGATTTCGCGTAGAAATAAGCGATGTAATATTGCACCTGCAACAAAGCCGCCTACATGCGCCCACCATGCAACCGTCGCACTTTCACCTTCAAACAAAATTGAAGTGGTGGCCTCGTGTATTTGAAGAATCATCCAAAAACCTAAAAAGGCAATGGCGGGAATTTCAACAAAAATAGGTAATAAGAATATGGGAACCCAAATAATTATACGAGCATAAGGAAATAAAAAGAAATAGGCCGCTAAAATACCCGCAATCGCTCCCGATGCGCCTACGACAGGAATGGTTAATTCAGGTGAAAAATACCACTGAATTAGCATGGAGGTAACACCGCATAATAAATAAAAAATTAAAAACATGCCATGTCCCATGCGGTCTTCAATATTTTTTGCGAAAATCCATATAAACCAAACATTCAGAATTAGATGTAACCAGCCGCCATGCAAAAACAGACTGGTTAAAAATGATAAACCATGATCGGGAGCTAAACCAAAACTCATTGCCCATACAGGATTTGAATAACGTATAGGGACGATTCCGTACATGTGCAGAATATAA
This sequence comes from Methylococcaceae bacterium, assembly GCA_013138855.1. Taxonomy (GTDB): domain Bacteria; phylum Pseudomonadota; class Gammaproteobacteria; order Methylococcales; family Methylomonadaceae; genus WTBX01. Next base: position 4,708 of record WTBX01000095.1, on the reverse strand, counting down.
TGTTGCTGCTGTAAAGACAGCAAAAATTGCATCACTAAAAAGATAATAATGCAACTTGCTATTAACACCCAGCTTACATAGGGGCGCGTATTACAGGGTATTGAGTCTCTAATAGGAATCATTCAGTTAACCTTATTTTAAGGTGGAGGCAAAAGGTTGAAATATTTGATGGTATGTATCATTAGACATTTTTCCTAATTAATTCCCTAAAGAATTAAGACTTGTAAGGACTCATTTAACAATTCAAAGAAAAGTGTTAGACCTCCGAGGTTTTAAAAACCTCGGAGGGTCTGAAAAAACACGATTAATTGAGGGATACCATCCTTTTAAGGGATGTTATCCCTGAGTTACCTATATTATTTAGGAAAGATGTCTATCTATCAAAAATACAAAAGTAAATGGGGTAGTATGTTTTTGTGAACAAAATAGCATGAATTTGTTATGTCACTTGATTTTAATGAAAACTAAGCACTAAAAGTTCTATCAGAGCTTATTTTGTGAGTGATGTTCAAAATATTAATGTTTTAAATTTTTGTGATTAGGCTAGAATAATCGCTTCTTATTACTTCCAAACTTCTTTATAAATGACCGTCCCTTACTGGCGACTTTCTGGGTTTTATTTTTTTTACTTCGCAACACTAGGGGCTTTTTTGCCTTATTGGAGTCTTTATCTCGAATATAAGGGCTTTAATGCTTTGGAGATTGGTGAGTTGTCTGCCTTTATGATGGGGACAAAAATCATCGCGCCAAATCTTTGGGGAGCGATTGCTGATTATACGGGGAAGAGTCTTAGAATTATTCGCATTGCTTCATTTTTTGCCGCGTTATTGTTTGCAGGTTTTATTTTTAAAAATGGTTATCTATGGTTTGCCATTATTACTGTCGGCTTTAGTTTTTTTTGGAATGCTGCGTTACCGCAATTTGAAGCGGCGACTTTATTTCATTTAAAACATGAACCTCATAGATACAGCCAAATTCGTTTATGGGGGTCTATTGGTTTTATTGTTTCTGTCTTAGGGATTGGTAAATTATTAGAGACTTATAGCATAAATGGGCTGCCGATGGTTGTGGTGGTGTTTTTTGTTTCCATTTGGTTGATGGCTTTGATTACGCCTGAAGCGAAGACCCCGCCTCATGAAGAAAGTGTCGGGGTTTGGCATATTATTAAAAAACCAGAAGTCATTGCTTTTTTAACTGTGTATATGTTGTTACAGGCTGCGCATGGCCCTTATTATGTTTTTTATTCGATTTATCTGAGTCACCTCGGTTATTCAAGCACTTTAATTGGGGGCTTGTGGGCATTAGGAGTGGTTGCCGAAGTGATTTTATTTATTTTTATGCGTAAATTGTTAAGTGTATTTTCACTGCGCAGCATTTTATTATGGAGTGCTTTTTTAAGCATGGTGCGTTGGTTGATTATTGCTTTGGCAGCGAACTCAATTTATTGGATGGTCGGAGCGCAATTATTACATGCCGCTACTTTTGGTTCGTCTCATGTTGCCGCCATTCATTTGGTACAGAAATATTTTGGTCACAAGCATCAGGGAAAGGGGCAAGCACTTTATAGTAGTATTAGCTTTGGACTAGGTGGAATGTTAGGGAGTCTTTTAAGTGGTTTATATTGGGATGAGTTTGGGGCGATGATAATTTATAGCACCGCGTCAGCTTGTTGCTTTTTGGCTTTTGTTATTAGCTATTTTGGTGTTGAGCGGAATCGCGAAGTGGTTTCTTAAAAGTTTGCTAATGTTCACGAAAAACACGAAGTTCACGAAATAGGAGTGAAAAAACAAGTTTTTTCCTTTTAATATAGGCTGAATTTATAATTGTTGTTTATCTGCATCTCTACAAATCCTAGATTTATGGTATCCTAGTCAGCTTAATTTTGTACTGGATTTAGTGTTGTTATGCGCACTCGCGTTAAAATTTGTGGTTTTACAAACGTACAGCAGGCGGTTTATGCGGCTCATTTAGGCGTGGATGCGATTGGATTGGTTTTTTACCCACCTAGTCCTAGAAATGTATCTATAGAACAATCGCAAAAAATTGTGGCTGCCTTACCTGCGTTTACGACGGTTGTGGCTTTATTTGTGGATGAGGATGAGGCGAGAATTCGCAATGTGTTAAATCAAGTGAAGATTGATTGCATTCAATTTCATGGTGATGAAATGCCAGATGCTTGTCGTCTTTATAATAAATCGTATATTAAAGCCGTTGCTATGCGTGAAGACACGGATATTAAACAGCTTGTGGCAGATTATAACGATGCTTCGGCTTTATTATTAGATGCTTATCATCCTCAAGCGAAGGGTGGAACAGGCGAGCAGTTTGATTGGGATTTAATTCCTCAAGAGTGCGAATTGCCAATTATTTTGGCGGGTGGTTTAAGTCCAGACAATGCACAACAGGCGGTTAAAGCCGTTAAACCTTACGCGCTGGATGTGAGCAGCGGTGTAGAGGCAAGTAAAGGTATTAAAGAGGCAGCTAAAATGGCGGCCTTTATCAAAGAAGTTAATCAGGGTAATCTATAAAAATGACTGAAAAATATAATATGCCAGATGAGCGCGGACATTTTGGCCCTTATGGGGGAATGTTTGTTGCTGAAACTTTAATGGAGCCGATTCAAGAATTGAATGCGGCTTATCAGCGCTACATGATAGACCCTGATTTTATTGCTGAATTAGATGCTGATTTACAGCATTATGTTGGTAGACCTTCTCCTTTATATCATGCACAGCGTTGGTCTAAAAACTTAGGTGGCGCACAGATTTATTTAAAACGTGAAGATTTAAACCATACTGGCGCACATAAAATTAATAACACCATCGGTCAGGCTTTATTGGCTAAACGGATGGGAAAAACGCGTATTATTGCGGAAACGGGCGCAGGTCAACATGGCGTAGCGACTGCAACGATTGCAGCGCGTTTAGGTTTAGAATGTGTAGTTTACATGGGCGCGGTTGATGTTCAGCGTCAAAAGCTCAATGTTTATCGTATGCAGCTCTTAGGTGCAAAGGTTGTCGCGGTTGAATCGGGTTCTAAAACCTTAAAAGATGCGTTGAATGAAGCGTTAAGAGATTGGGTGACTAATGTTGATAATACCTTTTATATTATTGGCACGGTAGCGGGTCCTCATCCTTATCCTGCGATGGTTAGAGATTTTCAAACTATTATCGGGCGTGAAGCTAAAGAGCAATGTATCGCACAAGCAGGTCGATTACCTGATGCTTTAGTCGCGTGTGTAGGCGGTGGTTCAAATGCGATTGGTTTATTTCACCCTTTTATTGATGATGAAGGGGTTAAAATGTATGGTGTAGAAGCGGCAGGTGATGGCGTGGAAACTGGCAGACATTCCGCACCGTTATGTGCAGGTAGACCCGGTGTGTTACATGGTAATAGAACTTATTTAATGGCGGATGATGATGGTGAAATTATCGAAACCCATTCTATTTCCGCAGGTTTAGATTACCCAGGAGTAGGCCCTGAACATTCATGGCTGAAAGATATAGGTAGAGTGGAATATGTCAATATTACCGATACTGAAGCTTTGGAAGGTTTTTATGCTTTGACTCAAATGGAAGGCATTATTCCCGCATTAGAGTCTAGCCATGCAATGGCATACACTTTAAAACTTGCACCAACGATGTCTAAAGATCAAATTATTATTGTAAATTTATCGGGTAGAGGCGATAAGGATATGCACACTATGGCAGAACGTGAGGGGATTGAAATATGAGTCGCTTAGCCGCTAAATTTGAACAGCTTAAAGCCAATAACCGTAAAGCGTTAATTCCATTTATTACCGCAGGTGACCCTAATCCTGAATTTACTGTGCCGATGATGCACGAGATGGTAAAAGCAGGCGCAGACGTAATTGAATTAGGTGTACCTTTTTCTGACCCGATGGCAGATGGGCCTGTGATTCAACGCGCCAGTGAACGTGCTTTAGAGCTGCACATGGGCTTGCGTAAAGTCTTAGACATGGTAGCCGAATTTAGAAAAACCGATAATGATATACCTGTCGTTTTAATGGGCTATTTAAATCCTATTGAAATAATGGGGTACGAAGTTTTTGCAGATAAAGCCCAACAAGCGGGCGTTGATGGGGTTTTAACGGTTGATTTACCACCAGAAGAATCAGAAGATTGTATTGATTTGTTTAAAGATCGTGGCATAGACCAAATCTTTTTATTAGCTCCGAACAGTAATGCTGAACGGGTCAAAAAAATGGATGCGATTGGCAGCGGTTATATCTATTATGTCTCTTTAAAAGGCGTGACAGGGGCAGGGCATTTAAACACCGATGATGTCAAAGAAAAACTGGCGATGATTAAAGAACATACCAGCTTGCCTATTGGTATCGGTTTTGGGGTTAAAGATGCAAAAACAGCGAAAACCGTTGCCGATATTGGTGACGGTGTTGTCGTAGGGAGTGCGCTAATTAGCAAAATTGAAGCTAATTTAGATAACCCTGAACAAGCAAAACAAGAAATTATCGAATTATTACAATCCATGCGTAATGCAATGGATAGCTAGGAGCTTATGAAATGAGTTGGTTTGAAAAATTAGTCCCCGCAACTATTAGAACAGATGCGTCGAGTAAAAAAACAACAGTTCCAGAAGGCTTATGGAACAAATGCCCTAGTTGTAATGCAATTTTATACAATGCGGAATTAGAGAAAAATTTTAATGTCTGTCCAAAATGCGATCA
>WTBX01000165.1 GCA_013138855.1 Methylococcaceae bacterium | reverse complement strand
CTGTCCTGTGGATTGTATAGAAAAAGATGCAAAAAATGTCGAGAATGAAGAAACTTTATATCAAAAATTTCTTAAATTAACCGCTTAAAACCTCTCCATTTTTAATAAAAAACCTGACAAATCATTTAGATAATTGTCAGGTTTTTTAATTTTCTTTAATGCTTATAAATTATTTTAAGCGATTATTGTTCTACACGTACCGCTTTCCATTTCCACGTTGCGCCACCTTTACTTGCCGCTGTTCCTGATATTACATTGCGACCTGAAAACTTACCACGGTAAACCGAATATTTTTCATTAAAGAAAAAGACTACCTTTTCCCCTTTTTGCTGCCAGCTATCATTACTAGGCGTTCTATCATTAGGGTGTTTAGTACGCATCAAACCATCTGGCAAAAATTCAATATCATATTCCCAGTCTGAATCCATATAATGCCATTTTGTATTCGTTAAACTAGGCAATACATTTTCAGGCTTTTCATCAATTGGTTTTTGCCCTGATGTGCTACAGCCTGTTTGCATGAGTAACAGGCTTGTAAAAACAATCAACAGCCCACTGTTTAAGGTTTTCATTTTAAAGGTCTCCATAAATCGTCCTAAAATATTTTATCAGGCTAAACTTAAAGCCTATCATAGATAACAAGCTTATATACTTCAAATTTTAAGTTTTATAAACCAGAAAGCTCAGTATTTTACGTTAAATTAAATAGTTGGTGTGACAAGCTTATCGTGAGAATGTGAGGAGGCTTTGAAAAAACGTGTTTCACGCCTTTGTATAAACGCTTAACTTATCATTATCGCTTCCAACGCTTTCAATTGATCGCGTATTTTTGCGGCGGCTTCAAACTCTAAGTTTTTAGCATGATTATACATGGTCTCTTCTAATTGTTTTATGCGTTTACCTTGCTGCTTAGGGGTTAAGCTTTTATATTCTGCGGCAGTTTCTGCAACTTTTGCATCGACTTTATAGCTCCCTGCATTTGCCGTACCCAGAATAGTAATTTCTAAAATATCCGTGACTGATTTAAATATGGTTTTCGGGATGATTTTATTTTCTACATTAAATTCTTGTTGTTTTTCTCGGCGACGTGCTGTTTCATCAATGGCTTGCTGCATAGATTTGGTGACTTTATCGCCATATAAAATCGCTGTTCCCTTCACATTTCGTGCTGCACGTCCTATGGTTTGTACTAAGGATACCGTTGATCGTAAAAAACCTTCTTTATCGGCATCTAAAATCGCCACTAATGAGACTTCGGGAATATCTAAACCCTCGCGTAATAAGTTAATCCCGACTAATACATCAAATAATCCTAAACGTAAATCACGGATAATTTCTACCCGCTCCACCGTGTCTATATCTGAATGCAAATAACGCACCTTAACCCCATGTTCCATTAAATACTCGGCTAAATCTTCCGACATCCGTTTAGTCAGTGTAGTCACTAAGACGCGCTCTTTTTCTTTAACGCGCTTATTAATTTCTGATAATAAATCATCGACTTGCGTGGTTGCGGGTCGCACCTCAATAGTCGGGTCTAATAAACCTGTCGGTCTAACCACTTGTTCGACTATTGCGCCAGAATGTTCTTTTTCATAAACACTAGGGGTTGCAGAAACATAAATTCGCTGCCCTGCCCGCCCCTCAAATTCATCAAACCGTAAAGGCCGATTATCTAACGCAGACGGCAAACGAAAACCATATTCCACCAGCGTTTCTTTACGCGAGCGATCGCCTTTATACATCGCCCCAAGTTGCGGTACCGTGACATGACTTTCATCAATAATGACTATTGAACCTTCAGGTAAATAATCAAACATCGTCGGGGGTGAATCGCCCGAATCTCTACCCGATAAATAACGTGAGTAATTTTCAATGCCCGAACAATACCCGATTTCCATAATCATTTCTATATCAAATAAAGTACGTTGTTCCAAACGCTGCGCTTCAACCAATTTATGACACTCACGTAATTGTTGCAATCGTTCAGCGAGTTCAACTTTAATATCTTCAATCGCTTTTAAAAGTTTCTCTCTAGGGGTCACGTAATGCGTTTTTGGATAAAGGGTATAACGCGCCAAACGCTGAATAATCTCGCCTGTTAAGGGGTCGAATGAAGATAAACGTTCGATTTCATCATCAAATAATTCAATCCGCAATGCTTCTTGATCGGATTCAGCAGGAAAAACATCAATCACTTCACCACGCACTCGATAAGTTGCACGCCGTAACTCAACATCATTGCGGGTATATTGCATTTCCGCCAAACGCCGCAAAATATCACGCTGATTAATAATATCGCCACGCACTAAATGCAAAACCATTTTAAAATACGATTCTGGCTCACCTAAGCCATAAATCGCCGAAACTGTCGCCACCACAATGGTATCTTGCCGCTCAATCAAGGCTTTAGTTGCCGATAAGCGCATTTGTTCAATATGCTCATTTAAAGAGGCATCTTTGTCGATAAAAGTATCCGAGGCAGGAACATAGGCTTCTGGCTGATAATAATCATAATAAGAAACAAAATATTCCACACTGTTGTCAGGAAAAAATTCTTTCATCTCCCCATATAACTGTGCCGCTAAGGTTTTATTCGGGGCAATAATCATCGCAGAACGCTGACTTTGCTCAATCACATTCGCAATCGTAAAGGTTTTACCAGACCCTGTAACCCCTAATAAAGTTTGATGAACCTCGCCATCATTCAGCCCTTCTAACAATTGCGCAATCGCCTCGGGCTGATCTCCTGCGGGCTGATAATTACTTTGAATTTTAAATTGCTTTTTCACAAACTGCCTATGATTTAGTTTGTCGTGATTAATATAGTGTAGATACTTTACAATCTACGTAGTTTTTTGTTAAGAGAATTCTAGTCAGACATTATACATAGCGTATAATGGCGAATTATTTTAAATCTTGATTTTTGTCACGGGGAATTATGAGCATTCAACTTTCTAATAGAGTCAACGCGGTTAAACCTTCACCCACCTTAGCGATTACTGCAAGGGCTGCACAAATGCGTGCCGAAGGTAAAGACATTATTGGACTAGGCGCAGGCGAGCCAGATTTTGATACACCAGAAAATATTAAAACCGCAGGCATTAACGCGATTGAATCAGGTTTCACAAAATACACCGCTGTTGCTGGCATTGCCAGTTTAAAACAAGCCATTATTACTAAATTTAAACAAGATAATGGTTTTGATTACGAAGATAATCAGATTTTAGTGTCTTGTGGTGGTAAACAAAGTTTTTTTAATTTAGCGCAAGCCATTTTAAATCCTCAGGATGAGGTAATTATTCCAGCACCTTATTGGGTTTCTTATCCTGATATGGTGTTATTGGCAAGTGCTAACCCTGTCATCACCAGAACAACGCAACAGAAAAATTTTAAAATTACGCCCGCACAATTGCGTGGTGCGATGACCGACAAAACACGCTTATTCGTATTAAATAGCCCATCAAATCAAACAGGTGTCGCTTATACAATGGAAGAGCTTAAGGCTCTGGGAGATGTATTATTAGACTTTCCTAATGTGATTGTTGCGACCGATGATATGTACGAACATATTTTGTGGGAAAAAGACAGCTTCGTAAATATTCTCAACGCTTGCCCTGCCCTTTATGGCCGTACTATGGTTTTAAACGGCGTTTCTAAAGCCTATTCGATGACAGGCTGGCGCATTGGTTATGCCGCAGGACCTGTAGAAATCATAAAAGCGATGAGTAAAATCCAATCGCAAAGCACCTCTAACCCCACCTCAATATCACAAGTTGCCGCAGAAGAAGCCTTAAGAGGCGATCAATCTTGTATAGATACCATGATGGTCGAATTTAAAAAACGTCACGATTTCGTCGTTGCCGAATTAAATAAAATTGTCGGGATTGATTGCTTAACAACGGATGGTACTTTTTATGTATTTCCAAATATAGAAAAAGTTATTGAAAAGCTAGACGGCATCAAAAATGATTTAGATTTTGCAGAATACTTAATTGAAAAAGCAGGCGTTGCCATTGTTCCTGGTTCAGCTTTTGGTTGTGCAGGTCACATGCGAATTTCCATTGCGACTAGCATGGAAAATTTAGAAAAGGCAGTGGCTAGAATTAAGGCTGCCCTCTAAATTTAAAAGTAATGCGAGACGACGGCTACGGCAAGCAACTTAAAGCGGGACATTTTTAAATTTTCAAGATTTATATTTTCACCATGAAGAACATGAAGTATAAAAGATTGAAATCTTCATGTTCTTCATGCACTTCATGGTTTATAAACTCTAGCTGTCCCGTCTTAAGTTAGCCCTTTACAAAGGAGACTCGTTTTCAGTTGGTAGAGGTTCTTGCTGGGAGAAATAAGTTCCACCCACAATAAATGTCATAAAAATAATGTAAATAATTGAGGTGGTGTATCTTACTTTTTTACTGGTTTGGTAAGCACTCATTGCTGTTCCTTCTAAAATTGTAGGGGGGATTCAAAATCACAATATTGGGTGAAATACGTTTGTTACTTTTGATCTTCTTGTAACCA
>WTBX01000284.1 GCA_013138855.1 Methylococcaceae bacterium | reverse complement strand
AGGAATTGCTCAGTACCGTGGATTAGCAGGTAATCGAATTAATATTTCGATTGATAATGCAAATATGAAAGAGGTTGGGCCTAATAGTATGGATCCACCGTTAAGCCATTTCCCCGCCGCTCTAACCGAATCGCTAAAAGTTAAGCGCGGTATTGGTTCTGTCAGTAGTGGTATTGAAACGATGGGCGGCACAATGTCGGTAGAATCGCGTAAAGGCGAATTTGCTGAAGAAGGTGAGGATTTTACAACCTCAGGCGCGGCTTCTATAGGTTATAGTTCTGCTGATGATGGTCATGTTGGTGCATTAATGGGGTCATTTGCTAACCAAAATCATAAAGTCTATTTGAGTGGTAGTGAGGAAAAAGGTCGTGATTACACTTTTAAAGATAATGATAAAGTCGCTCCAAGCAAATATGACAGGAACGCCTTTAGTACAGGTTATGCTTTTCAACAAGATGGGCATGAGTTTGGTATAAACTATAGTAATAATGATACAGGGCATACAGGTACGCTTGCATTGCCGATGGATATTATTTATGTGCGTGGTGGTTTGTATGATGCAAACTACAAATGGGATTTAGGTAATGGCTTAAAATTAAAAACCAACCTTTATTACCAAAAAATGCGCCACCTAATGAATAATTTCACTTTAAGAGGGAGTTTAACGGGCGTAACAGCCGCAGCTTCTCGACAAAATAGAACCAAAGTCGAAGCAGGCGGTCTTGATATTTCTTTAGGAATGCCTTTGTTTGGCGGTGAAATGGAAGTTGGTTTTAATGGTGATCAATCTAATCATGATGGTTTAATCACTAATCCTAATAATGCCGCGTTTGCTGTTCAAAACTTTAACAGGGTAGAGCGTGACCGTTACAGTATTTTCAGCGAATGGAATGGTGAAATTGCACAAAATCTATCATTAGAGTTAGGTGCGCGTTTAACTTACGCAAGAACTAATTCTGACACAGTTTCTAGCAGCATGACGGCTATGTGTACGCCAATGATGCAAAGAATGAACCCAATGATGTATAGAATGGGCTGTAATCATCAAACTTTGGTGAATGATTTTAATAATCAAGATAGGACGCATGAAGATATTGATGTTGATTTAACATCTATTTTTCGTTACACCATGAATGACAACCTAGATGTGGAAGTTGGTATGGCGCGTAAAAACCGTATGCCAAGTTATCAAGAGCGTTATTTATGGCTACCTTTAGAAGCAACAGGTGGTTTAGCTGATGGTCGTGTTTATATGGGCAACCAGAATCTTGAACATGAAACAGCCTATCAATTTGAACTAGGTTTTGATTGGCATACTGATAAAGCTTATTTTGCACCACGCTTTTTCTATCATTATGTTGATAATTATATTCAAGGTGTTCCTCTTGCAGAAAGTGATAGCAGTGCGGCTGTTTTAGCAGCGGCAACAGGCATAAATGCAGGTACTTTACGTTTTGACAATATTCAAGCTCAACTTTATGGGGTTGATTTTGACGCAGGCTATGCTTTTGATGATAACTGGCGTGTTGATGCGGGTTTAAACTATGTCCGTGGTGTGCGTATGAATGCACCAACACCTGATGCTGATTTATACCGCATCGCACCTCTGAATGGTCGTACTCAAGTCACTTATGAAAATATGGGCTGGATGGGTGCAATCGAAGGGGTATTTTATGCCGATCAAGGTGATGTTGCAGGTTATAACAATGAGATAAAAACCAAAGGATACATGTTATTAAACCTACGTGCTAATTATGAACCTATTGATGGTTTAGTGATTGGTGCTGGTATTGAAAACGTATTAGATACCAATCATTTTGACCATTTAGGTGGTTATAATCGTGTTACAGGTGGAACAGAGCGTATTCACATGCAAGGACGTAATATGTATGCAACTTTGGGTTATAGCTGGTAAAAAATACCTGTAAGCTTAAATGATAAAAGCCGACTTTTTAAGTCGGCTTTTTTGTTTGAAAGGTTGTACTCAGACCTACGAGGTTTTCAAAGCCTCGTAGGTCTAACATCAAATTCTTAATGTGCGGTAATTGTTGCTGAACTTTCTTTTAAATCTAACGCCTGTTTATCTGCAACAGAAACGTCATTAGGTGTTGGAACATACTGCAATGCTAGCTCTAAAACCTCATCTATCCAAGATACACAATGAATATCTAAATTTTCTTTGATATTATCGGGAATTTCAATTAAATCTTTTTCATTTTCAGAAGGAATTAAAACTTTAGTAATTCCCCCCCTATGAGCGGCTAATAGTTTTTCTTTCAAACCACCAATCGGCAAAACTTCACCACGCAAAGTGATTTCACCTGTCATCGCAACATTAGCGCGAACTGGAATTTTCGTAAGCGCGGAAACAATCGCGGTACACATGCCAATACCCGCACTAGGCCCATCTTTAGGGGTTGCACCTTCGGGAACATGAATATGAATATCTTGTTTTTGAAAGCTTTCATGACTAATCCCTAGAATCTCAGCACGACTTCTCACCACCGTCACAGCAGCTTCAATAGACTCTTTCATGACATCCCCCAGCTTACCTGTGGCAGACTGTTTACCTTTCCCAGACATTACCGCTGTTTCTATCGTCAGCAATTCACCACCAACTTCAGTCCACGCTAAACCTGTGACTTGACCAATTCGGTCTTTAGCTTCGGCAACGCCATAGCTAAAGCGTCTAACACCCAAATAATCATTTAAGTTTTCTTCTGTCACTAAGGTTTTATCTTTATTTTTAGATAATAATAAATCCTTAACCACTTTACGGCAGATTTTAGATATTTCGCGCTCTAAACTTCTAACGCCCGCTTCACGCGAGTAATAACGAATAATATCTCTAACTGCGAATTCAGAAATTTCAACCTCATTATCTTTCAGACCGTTATTTTTAATTTGTTTAGGAATCAAAAAACGTAAGGCGATGTTTATTTTTTCATCTTCCGTATAACCTGAAAGACGAATCACTTCCATACGATCTAAAAGGGCAGGGGGGATGTTCATCGTATTAGCGGTCGCTACAAACATCACGTCTGACAAATCAAAATCGACTTCTAAATAATGATCGGCAAAAGTATGATTTTGCTCAGGGTCTAAGACTTCTAATAATGCAGAAGCAGGATCACCGCGAAAATCAGCCGCCATTTTGTCAATTTCATCTAATAAAAACATCGGGTTTCTCGTTTTTACTTTTGACAAGTTTTGCAATATCTTACCAGGCATGGAGCCAATGTAAGTACGCCTATGACCGCGAATTTCCGCCTCATCACGTACACCACCCAAGGCCATACGCACATATTTACGATTAGTGGCATGAGCAATAGATTGACCTAATGAGGTTTTACCAACACCTGGAGGCCCTACTAAGCATAGAATAGGTCCTTTGAGTTTTTTGACGCGCTGTTGTACGGCTAAATATTCTAAAATGCGCTCTTTAACTTTATCTAAACCATAATGTTCGGCTTCTAAAACTTCTTCGGCAACTTTTAAATCATGGCGGACTTTGGTTTTTTTCTTCCACGGAACTGTAACCATCCAGTCTAAATAATTACGAATCACGGTCGCTTCTGCCGACATAGGCGACATCAGTTTTAATTTATTTAATTCAGCAACCGCTTTTTCCTGAGCATCTTTAGACATGCCCGCCTTAGCTATTTTTTGCTCTAATTCTTCAACTTCATTCGTCGCATCATCCATGTCGCCTAATTCTTTTTGAATGGCTTTCATTTGCTCATTCAAATAATATTCGCGCTGATTTTTTTCCATCTGCTGTTTAACACGAACACGAATGCGTTTTTCTGTTTCCAGAATATCCAGCTCACCTTCCATTAAGCTCATCAATGTTTCTAAACGCTGAACTATATCGCTAAGCTCTAAAATTGCTTGCTTATCACTGACTTTTAAACTCATGTGTGCTGCCATCGTATCGGCAAGACGACTAGGATCATCTATGCCTGAGACTGAGTTTAAAACTTCGGGGGGAATTTTGCGGTTTAACTTAACATATTGATCGAACGCATTAATCGCTGTGCGTTGCAAAGCATCAAGTTCATTATCACTGATATTTAGATGCTCTGGAATTTCACTAATGATGGCTGAAAAATAAGTCCCTGTTTGTTGGTAGCGCGTAATATTACAACGGCTCGTACCTTCAACTAATACTTTAACCGTACCATCAGGCAGTTTTAAAAGTTGTAAAATATTAGCTAAAGTTCCGACTTTATAAAGGTCAGTTAATTCAGGGTCATCAACTTCAGCTTGTTGCTGGGTGACAAGTAGAATTTGCTTGTTTTCCATCATCGCCGTGTCTAGCGCATCTATGGATTTTTCTCGTCCCACAAACAATGGGATTACCATGTGTGGATAAACGACTACATCCCTAAGCGGTAACACGGGGATGAGATCGTCGTCATCATTATAATTACTTTCAGTCATGTTATTTCCATCAACGGATTTTAATATTTAGGCTGTAGATTTATATGGGGGCAATCAGACAAATAGCAAGGGTTTGCAAGGGCTGTAGCGGTAAAAAAATAAATATTCTCACGAAAGACTCAAAAACTAAAATTCTCAAATTAAAGCAAAAAAAATGGGAACCTTGTTAAACAAAGTTCCCATTTTCTTTATATCATTTATCTGATATTAATCTATTCGCCAGAAGCTAGTTTATGCTCGTTTTCATAAACAAAAAGTGGATTATTATCACCAACAATCGCGCCTTCATCGAGAACGACTTTTGTAATGTTATCCGCAGAAGGCAATTCATACATGGTATCTAATAAGACATTTTCAACAATAGTCCTAAGTCCTCTAGCACCTGTTTTTCTATCCATTGCCTTACGTGCAATCGCTCTTAATGATTCAGGTCGAAATTCAAGTTCAGCACCTTCCATTTCAAACAAATGCTGATATTGTTTAATTAAAGCATTTTTAGGCTCAGTTAGAATTTGTATTAACGCATCTTCATCTAATTCTTCCAAGGTTGCAATAACAGGAAGTCTACCGACAAATTCTGGAATCAAACCGTATTTAACTAAATCTTCGGCTTCAACTTCGGCAAATAACTCACCAATGTTTTTGGATTCATCTTTAG
>WTBX01000146.1 GCA_013138855.1 Methylococcaceae bacterium | reverse complement strand
TACTAGCGAAATAAATAACGATAAAAACAATCACAAAATTCTTTCTGGAAGAAGATGGATTGAAGTGCTTGGTTTAATAATCGCAATATTAGCTTTTATAGACCAACTTCAACCCACCAGTATTATTGGACAATTTATAGGTTTAGAGCAAGTTCAAGCAGAGAAAACGCCTACGGATGAATCACCTGTAGCCATCGAAAAAATAACCACTTCCGAACCTACAAAAAAATTAAAAGTTTCTTCATCACCATTTCAATATACCCTACAAGAACATCAACCCCAGTTTATAAAAAATGCCAAAAGCAGCTTATCAATAACCTTTCAAAACCTAGCGGGCGAAGACTTTGTAAAACTCAACATTGCACCCGTCGGAGAAAAATCATCTAGCTATGCCATATTAGACGGCTACACAGAAGACTTTAAAAGCGCAAAAGGACTCTTCACCGTACAAATATTAAGCATTGATTACAACAACAAAAAAGTAATCGTTCAAGTCAGCCGAAAATCGTAAAAATAATAATTAAATAATATCCAAAACCAAACCTGACAGGTCTTTATGGAGAATTTAAGTTTTCGAGCAGACCTGTCAGGTTTTCGCATTAAATTTCGGAAGTTATTAAAGTCTCATTCCTAAGTAATTACAATTTCTTTTAGACTAAATAGACGCGAGGTAAATGTTGTGATTATTAAAACGCTCAGTGAAATTAAAAGTAGCGAAATTACTAAAGAAACACACTTTAAAAATCGTCGTAAACTCATTAAAGCAGCGGCTGCCTCGACAGCAGGTTTATTATTACCTGATATTTCTCAAGCGGCAAAAGCTTATATAAATGTGCCTATAGGTAAATATTCAGCCACATTGGGAGTCACTGATTTTGAAGATGCTGCTAACTATACCAATTATTACGAATTTACCACCAATAAAACCGATTCAACGGTATTGGCTCGCGGTTTAAAAACCACACCGTGGAGTGTGACTATTGAAGGTGAGGCTGAAAAAACAGGCACGTTTCAATTAGAAGATATTTTAAAAAATAACCTTCTCGAAGAACGCATTTATCGTTTTCGTTGTGTAGAAGCATGGTCAATGGTTGTGCCGTGGATAGGTTTCTCATTAGGAAAAATGCTAAAACAATTTAAGCCGACTTCAAAAGCAAAATATGTAGAATTCACCACACTTTATGATCCTGACATTATGATAGGTCAACGCAGTAAAGTTTTACATTGGCCTTATGTCGAAGGTTTGCGAATGGATGAAGCCATGCACCCTTTAGCATTTATGGCGACAGGAATGTATGACGATATTTTACCCAATCAAAACGGTGCGCCCTTACGTTTAGTTGTGCCGTGGAAATATGGTTTTAAAAGCATTAAGGCGATTGTGAAAATTCGATTTACCGAAAAAATGCCCTTAACCGCATGGAACCGAAGTGCGCCGAATGAATATGGTTTTTATGCCAATGTGAACCCTAATGTATCGCATCCGCGCTGGAGTCAAAGTCGCGAACGTATTTTAGGGGCGAGTATTTTTACCCCAAAACGCCAGACGGAAATTTTTAATGGTTATGGCGCACACGTTGCTAAATTATATGCGGGTATGAACTTGAGTAAGTCTATTTAATGAGCCGAAAAACATTTTGGACGATTTCAAAAGTTATTTTTTTCATACTCAGTTTGACTCCCTTTCTATTATTGCTTTATGGCGTAATAACAGATCAACTCGGCGCGAATCCGATAGAAACGCTGCATTTTAGTTTAGGAGATTGGGCGTTACGATTTTTATGCTTAGGACTTGCAATTACCCCGCTTAAAAAAATCACAGCAATAAAAGAGTTAATCCGCTTTAGACGTATGACAGGGTTGTTTGCCTTTTTTTATGCCAGCTTACATTTTCTGGTTTATATCGGCTTAGACTTATCTTTTTCTTTGGAGCAGTTTATTGATGAAGTGCCAAAAAGCCCTTATATCATTGTTGGACTTTTCACTTACAGCTTACTAATTCCACTTGCGCTAACTTCGACGAAAGGAATGCAAAAAAGATTGGGACGACAATGGCAACAACTACATAAACTGGTTTATCTAGCAGCTATTTCAGCGGTTGTGCATTATTTATGGTTGGTAAAATTAGATTTAACGGAGCCGTTAATTTATGCAGCTTTAGTATTTTTACTATTGGGATTTCGTGTGATTGAGCCAGTATTTAGAAAAAAATATCGTGCAAACTAATCTGCACTATTTGTGCATAAAATATAACTACTCAGAGTATTCGGAGTCGCGACTTTTAGTCGCGCACGAGACCTAAAAACATCGCCAAAATCTATACATTAGACAAATTAAAATAAGCTCGATTTGAAATTCATACATAAAACTTCGTGCGCGACTAGAAGTCGCGCCTCCGCCGTGGATTCGACACATAGCAAATATTAAACTGTCTTAAATTACAAGCCGTGTGATAAGTCTCGTTTTATATCTTCGATATTCTCTAAACCAACTGACACACGTACCAACCCATCTTTAATACCTGCGGTTGCTCGCACTTCGGGTGTTAAACGTCCATGAGTCGTTGTTGCTGGATGAGTGATTGTTGATTTAACATCGCCTAAATTAGCCGTAATTGACAGCATTTGGGTAGCGTCTATTAACTTCCATGCAGCATCTTTACCGCCTTTTAATTCAAAACTTACCACACCACCAAAATGACTTTGTTGACGTTTTGCAAGTTCATGCTGTGCGTGAGACTCAAGCCCCGGATAATGAACTTTACTTACGGCATCTTGCGCTTCCAACCATTGTGCAAGTTTCAAAGCACTCTCAGAATGTGCTTGCATACGAATCGCTAAGGTTTCCAATCCTGATAAAAATACCCACGCATTAAAGGCACTCATCGTTGCCCCACAAGTGCGTAAATAAGGATAGAAAGCCGTTTCAATTAATTCATCACTGGCAATAACCGCCCCACCAATACAGCGTCCATGCCCATCTATATATTTAGTGGCTGAATGTACGACTATATCTGCACCGAGTTCGAGAGGCTTTTGTAACACAGGCGTACAGAACACATTATCGACAACTAATAAACAATCATGTTTATGGGCAAGCTCTGCTAGAGCTTTTATATCCCCCAATTCCATCAGAGGATTAGAGGGACTTTCTACAAATAAAAATTTAGTGTCAGGTTTTATGGCTGCTTCCCATGCGGCTAAATCACTTAAAGCGACATAATCTGTAGTAACCCCAAATTTACCGAAATAATTATCGAACATCACTATCGTGCTGCCGAAGATGCTGCGCGAAGAAATGATATGATCACCTGCTTTTAACAAGCTCATCCCTAACGACATGATGGCAGCCATGCCAGATGCAAAAGCTACACAACGCTCACCTTTTTCCATAAAGGCTAAGCGTTCTTCAAAAGCATTCACGGTAGGGTTGGTGAAACGCGAATAAATATTGCCTGCTTTTTTACCTGTAAAACGTAGATTTGCTTCTTCCGCGCTTTCAAAGACATAGCTTGAAGTCGCAAAAATAGGCATACTATGCTCATTTTCAAAACCACGTTGCTGCCCTGCCCTTACCGCCTGCGTTTCTAGTTCGTAATCATTCCAGTCAATATTATTTTTCATTTATTTAGTTTGTAACTTGAATCTTTTGTTTTAATTATAAGAACTCAAAACTTATAAATTGTATTTTAGCTGCCTCATGCGATAGTAAAGCTGGCTACCATTTTAAAATGGGACCGTTATATTCAGACCTTCGAGGTTTTTAAAACCTCGAAGGTCTAGTTCCTATGTTTTTGCCTCGTCTTAAATTGGTAGCCGTAAAATCCCTTCAATTAATTTGAGTTTTGTATATCAATCATAGATTTATCACTATTACGGGCTGATTGTGCGCTGTCATTACGCAAAGCTTCGATGCGCTCTAAATAAGCATCATCTATATCACCTGTAATATATTCATGACTAAAACACGAGGTATCAAAATGCTTAATATTAGGGTTACCGCGTTGTACCGCATCAATTAAGCCATCTAAATCTTGATAAATCATTCTATCTGCCCCAATGACTTCGCCAATTTCCTCTTCATTACGGTTATGGGCAATGAGTTCATGCGCAGCGGGCATATCTATTCCATAGACATTAGGGTAGCGTACGGGAGGAGCTGCGGAAGCAAAATAAACTTTTTTCGCGCCTGCATCTCGTGCCATTTGAATGATTTGCCCTGAGGTTGTGCCTCGAACAATTGAGTCATCGACTAATAAAACGTTTTTACCTTCAAATTCTAAATTAATGGCATTTAATTTTTGGCGTACCGATTTTTTACGCATGGTTTGACCAGGCATGATGAAGGTTCGTCCTATATAACGATTTTTTATAAAACCTTCACGAAACTTCACCCCTAAATGATACGCCATTTGCAAGGCTGCGGTTCTACTGGTATCGGGAATGGGAATAACAACATCAATATCATGTTCTGGCCATTCTTTAAGCATTTTTTCGGCTAGATTTTCTCCCATCCGTAAACGGGCTTTATAAACCGAAATGTCATCAATAATCGAATCAGGTCTGGCAAAATAAACGTATTCAAAAATACAAGGACAATGATCGGCAATGTCTGAACATTGCTTGGTATGTAACTTTCCAGAAGATTCTATGACGACGGCTTCACCAGGTTCTATATCTCTGATGAGATTAAAATCCAATACATCTAGGGCGACATTTTCTGAAGCAATCATAAAATCAGAGCCTGCTTCGGTTTTACGTTCACCAAATACAATGGGACGAATACCATGAGGGTCTCTAAAACCTAAGATACCAAACCCTGCAATCATCACTACAACTGCATAAGCTCCTTTACAACGCTTATGCACGGCTTCTACCGTTTTAAAAACATCATCAGGTGTTAGACTTAATTTCCCTAAACTTTGTAATTCATGTGCAAACACATTAAGCAGAATTTCCGAATCAGAATCGGTATTAATATGACGCTGATCTTCTACAAATAACGCTTTTTTCAATTCTTCTGTATTGGTCAAATTACCATTATGCGCGAGTGTTAAACCAAACGGTGAGTTGACATAAAAAGGTTGTGCTTCTGCCGAACTCGTACAGCCTGCGGTTGGATAACGCACATGAGCAATTCCCATTGTGCCACGCAATTTCATCATTTGCGCATTGGTAAAAACATCTCTAGCGAGACCATTTTCTTTACGTAAATGTAAACGTCCCTCTTCACAGGTCACAATACCTGCTGCATCTTGACCACGATGCTGTAATACCGTTAAAGCATCATAAAGCTCTTGGTTCACATTTTGATGCGAAACAATACCCGCAATACCACACATGTTTTTATCCTGAAATTGAACTGATGAAATAATCTTAAATTTAGTGCTTAATAGCGGCTAAATGATTAGATAGTTATGTTGCCATGACTTCTGGCGGAATTTGTTCTCGCAGCCATAGTGCGAGGCCTCGAAAAAGGGGAATTAAATTGGATTGTTGCCATAAGGCTTGTTCGGGCATGGGTGTCATTCCTGCTAGCATCACTAATAATGCAACGATGATGACACCGCGAACAATGCCTAGTAACACGCCCAAAAAACGATCAACACCTGTTAAACCTGTTTTTTCGAGCAGTAATTCTACAAAATAATTAATAACGCTACTAATGATTAAAGTGATAATCACCAAAATAACAAAAGCTGCGGCAATTCTAACAATAGGAATGTCTATCACGGTTTCCAATAATACCGAAAAACCACGACTAAAGGTCAGACCTACCCATATAGCCACCACCCATGCAATAAGTGACACAATTTCTTTAAAAAAACCACGCAACAAGCCTATTAATAAAGAAATAACAATGACGACAGCAATGGCAATATCTACTTCATTCATTGTAACGTCCCATTATTGACAGGTTTATTATTGCTCATGAAAAACACGAAACTCACAAACAACGCTTTTTGTAAGTTTCGTGGACTTTATAAAAGTAGAAATAGTTAGCGACTATTAACCAGAAGTTACTATTCATTTTTTAAAATTATGAGACAAGCTATTAATTTGACACGACAATACTTTTGACATTATTTAAGCTATTAAGCTTATTTCTAGTCATTTCTGCACGTTGTCTATCTAATTCAGGTCCTACGCGTAATTTATAGATACGCCCTTTTTTACTCCAGACTGACTCAACTGCGGCTGAAAAACCTTGTCGTCTCAACTTATCTCTAAGTGAGTTTGCATTTTTTTGCTCACTAAAACTGGCTACCTGAACAAACCAACGCCCTGCTTGATGAGTGCTTTTAGGTGGTGCATCTAAACGAGGAGGCTCTAGTTTTTTAGGTTTTGTAATCGTAGTCGGTGCTACAGTGACGACTGGAGGTTTAGGTGTTGTAAGTTGATGAGAATTTATAGGTTCTTTTTTTACTATTACCGCTTCTTCGGCATGATTAACCGTTGGCGGCTCAAGCAGCTTTTCTTCTTCGGTAATTGTTGTAGAATCTTGACTGTTAAGTGAAGTATCCGCTATAGCAGGTGGTTCAAGCACATCTTCTGCATTATCTGGCAAAATAGTTGCGGTTAGTGAAGGAGAATCTAATGGTTTTTGGGGAATATCTAGCTCACTACTAATTTGTTGCTCCCCTTCTTCTTTAGGATCGTTAAGCAGCATCGGTAAAAAAATCATTGCCAAAACCGTGACAATAACAGCGCCTACGACTCTATTTCTTAATCCTTCCTCTATTTTCATGCAATTACCTCAAACATTTTTAAATTCTGTCAAATATTCTGACACTAAAAAGAAAGAGCCAAAAATTAAAATTAGTTCATCTTTTTTTGCATTTTTTTTTGCAGCAGCAACCGCTTCACTAAGATTTTGAAACCCAAACATCGTATTATTAAGATTTTTTTGTGCAAATAAGCTTTGTAAGACTGTTTCTGATGTTGCTCTTGGTGTATTTATGGGGCTAATAAACCAATCTTCAACCACATCCCGCATAATATCAATAATACTACTCACATCTTTATCTTTCATGATGGCAAATACAGCATGTATGGTTTTATCTGCAAAATTGTTTTTCAAGTATTCTGCGAGCATTTTAACCGCTTGCGGATTATGCCCTACATCTAATAAGACAGGAATATCACCTTCAATCAGTTGAAAGCGTCCCGTTAATTTCACCGTTTGCAAACCACTATCAATGGCTTTTCTATCAACCGCTAAATAAGGCTGCATTTTAGTAACCGCCATTAACACCGACGAAGCATTATTAAATTGATGCTGGCCTTTTAAGGCGGGAATCGGCAAGTCTGTATAGTGCTGAGTAGAACTTGTCCACTCCCAAGTATCTGTTGATTTATGATAATCAAATTCTTTATTAATACAGGATAAGGGGGTTTGTTTTTCTTGCGCCGCATAGATTAAAGAGTCAGGTGGATTTTTATCACCAATAACGGCAGGCTTATTTGCTCTAAAAATACCTGCTTTTTCTTGTCCAATCGCTTCGCGTGTACCGCCTAACCAATCCACATGATCTATACAAATACTGGTAATAATCGCAAGGTCAGCGGATATAATATTGACTGAATCTAGTCGCCCACCTAAACCTACCTCTAATAACTGTATATCTAAATCAGCGCGAGAAAAAATATCGACAGCCGCCAACGTCCCAAATTCAAAATAACTAAGAGAAACATCTTCTCTTACATTATCTATACGCTCAAAGGCTTCACAAATGAGCGTATCTTCAACAGGAACACCATCAATTTTAATACGCTCGTTATAGCGTAAAATATGCGGCGAGGTAAACGTCCCGACCTTATAACCTTGCGCTCTATAAATGGCTTCTAAAAAAGCAATGCTAGAACCTTTGCCATTTGTACCACCGACAGTGATAGTTAAGGGTTTAGAATAATCAGGATGCAGCCGTTTAAAAACTTGCGCAGCTCTTTCTAACCCTAGATCAATTAATCGAGGATGAAACCGTTCTTGCCAAGTTAGCCAAGCTTCTAATGAATCAAAACGCGCCATTCTCTACGACGACTAAGCTTCGTCTTGCTCCTGCACTATTTCTGGACTAGCGTCTTCTACTTCCACATTTTTCGTGGCAGTCTCTAAACTTAAACGATTCATCATTAAAATAGAAAGAATACTGCTGATTTTATCGCGCATTTCACGACGGTCGATAATCATATCAATCGCGCCATGTTCTTGTAAGAACTCGCTACGCTGAAAACCTTCGGGTAATTTTTCTCTCACCGTTTGCTCAATAACTCTAGGGCCTGCAAAACCGATAAGTGCTTTAGGTTCTGCGGCATTAATATCACCCAACATTGCTAAACTTGCAGAAACCCCACCCATAGTTGGGTCAGTCATAAAAGAAATATAAGGCAAGCCCGCATCAGATAATCTAGTCAACACCGCACTGGTTTTGCTCATTTGAAATAACGAGAATAAGGATTCCTGCATACGCGCACCACCTGAGGCAGTGAAGACGATAAACGGTGCCCCAATTTCAAGACTACGGTTAACACCACGCACAAAACGCTCGCCAACCACAGACCCCATAGAACCACCCATAAAGCTAAAATCAAAGGCGGCTGCAACAATCGGATGACCGTTTAACTGTCCTTCCATCACCACTAAAGCATCATTTTCTTTACTTTTCTTTTGGGCGATAGAAATTCTATCTTTATATTTTTTACTGTCTTTAAATTTTAAAGGATCAGTCGGCTTTAAACCTTTACCGATTTCATCACGCCCTTCTTCATCCAAAAACATTTCTAAACGTGTTCTTGCCGAAATACGCATATGGTGATCGCATTTTGGACAGACATTAAAATTTTTCTCTAATTCCGCATTGTATAAAATTGCATTACAACTAGGGCATTTGTTCCATAAGCCTTCTGGAACTGTTGTTTTTTTACTCGACGCATCTGTTC
>WTBX01000022.1 GCA_013138855.1 Methylococcaceae bacterium | reverse complement strand
GGTTGTTGTACGCGGCGACGAATTTTTTTAACCAGTGAATTTAATAATTTTTCAAATTCTTTTGCCGATAGTTCTCTTTCTAAAGCTCTATGCGTCTCAGTTAAAGATTGGGTATTAGGTGTTAATAAATAACCTATGCCATACAAGCCGAAAACGATGAACAGTTCGAGTAAACCACTTTTTCCGAAAAAACTAGGAAAAATAATCGGTAGAAAAAAATAAATGAGTCCGACCAAACCTAGTAAACAGCCCACTAAATTAGGTGTGCTGTATAAAAATAACAGTGTGCGTTTGCTCATATCTATTGATAGCCTCTGATTTGTTTAAAGGCTTGTGCCAATGAGGTTTTACGACTGTCAAACACGCGCCCGCCGGTTAAGTTTGCCACTTGTTCCATTTCTGTTTGATTTGCATTGCCGAATAACACAGGGAAGGTGCGTACTCCTGCAACATAGTCGGAATTTATGATATAAAAATCGTTAAATTGGTCATAACTGATGCCATCGTTATTAATACCGTCACTCATTAAGACAATTGAATAAAAACGGTCTGGGTCGGCATCTTTCGCTAAACGAGCTTTTTCATAAGCACGTTGTAATGCGGTAAAAATGGCAGTGCCACCTTGAGGTTTTAAACCGCTGATATATTCACGAATTTTTTGTATGGAAGAGCCGTCTTTGGTCACATTAAATTCATATTCACCAATAATGCTATGATTAAAGGTAATGATAGTGACGCGCTCACGGTTACGAAAACGTGAAAACTTACCTGTAATAGATTGGTCATCACCCGCTAAATTATTAATCGCACGTTTTAAAGATTCTATACGTTTCCCCTGCATAGAACCGCTTAAATCAAGTACGAAAAAAGAGTGACTGGGTTTGCGTCTATCATCTAAATAAGCGAATAAAATTTCATTTACCGTATCGATGTTAGCAGGAAAGGGCAAATCCATTAAATAACCTTTAGGGAATTGCTCACCTAAAGCGACGGTAGTATTAACAGGTCGTCTATCGGTGTTATTCATCATCCATGTTTGAAACGCTGGAGCTTTTAAATAAGTGATGAGTTTTTGATAATTTTCGTTTTGATTTTGAGCGAGTAAGATTAAAGGATAATCCGCCGTGACCACGCCCTCTTTAGGGTAAATTAGAACTAACTTTTCTTGTAAGTTAGGATTGCGGTTTAAATCCATCAGAATGGATTCATAATTAAAAATCGCACCGAGACGGTTTTGGTCGCGTAAATACGTTTCCGCTAAAAAGCCAGAGCTGCCAGAGGTAACATCATGACCTGAGAAAAAGCTTTTTAATTTTTCAGCATCGACATCTTGCGCGGTAATTGCATCACCTGCATTAGAAAAGGCTGCCTGTACACTCATTACCGTTGAAAAGCCTGAGTTAGAGGCTGTCGGGTCAGACATGGCATATTTTAATTCGCCCGATTTAACTTTTTCGGCAATATCCGACCAAGTGACATCAGGGTTATTAACCCAGCCCCATTGTCTAGCAAGGCTTTCTTTAACCGCAGGAATAACAGGGGATAAGCCAATTTTTTCCTGACCGTGAATAACCTTGTTATCCTCTTGCAACAAGCTTAAATATTTAGCATGAGAAAACCACGCTAAATCGTAATGTTCTTGTCCTAGTACAATTTTTTCAGCACCATCTAAAGTACCGATATAGTGCATTTCCAGCTTGATATTGGTTTGCTGTTGAATCGTTGCCAGCATTGGCTCTATATCTTTTAGCTCAGAGCCAGCGATCACTTTTAAGGTCAAAACGCTTTCTTGTGCGGGAGCTTGTTCTTCGGAAGTGGATGAATCATCGCAAGCAGTTAGCATCATAACTAGCGCGAACATGCTTGATAATAAAGCGGTGCGTAACAAAGTCATAAAATTGTCCTTTGGGTTTTGGTTTAACCACAGATTAAGAGGCAAATGGATTAGGTTCTGGGTCGGGTTCACGCGCTTTTAAATTTAAACCTCTGTTTTTTAAATTTTTACTGTCCCGTGAATCTAACGTCCAGATATGGACATAGTTTCTATCATTTTTAATGTTTTCTGCTTCTAAAATAATCGCGGAATCGGTAAAACCTAAACCTTGCTGTGCGAATTCAGATTCAAAGCGATTAACGAAATACTCTAAGTTTTGGTTAAGCTCATTTGCCACAGAAAAAGCTGAGCAGGGGATGATGTTGATGATGGGTTCTTTAATATCAATACCGCGTTTAACGGTCTCAGAGAATTTATGTGTTAATTGTTCTCTTTTATAACCGTTTTCAACATGAGCGATATGGTTTGCTAATTCAAATAATACGGGAATAGGAATATACAGCCTATGTTTATTTTTAATGGCAGACTGAAATTTATTACGAATTTCTTTAAAATTTACTTCACTCCAGCGGCTTGGAACTTGAAAAAACTCTAACCAATAACTGGTATCAACAACAATATGTGTAATCACTAAAACAGCTCCAGCCATTCTTCTGCTTTATGCTGTTGTTCTTCCTCAAA
>WTBX01000004.1 GCA_013138855.1 Methylococcaceae bacterium | reverse complement strand
AATCATTACCAAATACTGAAAGCTCTTTTAATTTTCCACTAGCTACTTGAGAAAGATAAGGAAGTAAGTTATTTGGAATACTGGTAGGATGTTCTCCAATTAATCCTGTTTCATGAGCCCCTATTGGATTAAAATAACGTAATAAGGCTATTTTCCAAGGTGTCTGTTTATTTAGATATTTATCTGCTTTTGAAAAATCACCTAGTATTTGTTCTATCATACCTTTAGTGCGTCCATAAGGGTTTGTTGCAGAAACTGGCAAATCTTCAGTATAGGGTATCTTTTCAGAATCTCCATAAACAGTTGCAGATGAACTAAATATTAATTTTTTTATATCAAATGTTGTCATAACCTCGGTTAAAACTAAGGTTCCATAAATATTATTTTGATAATAGCACCAAGGTTTTTCACAAGATTCACCCACTGCTTTTAAACCTGCAAAGTGCATAACTGCATCAATTTTGTGCGTATCAAATATTTTGTTTAGTGCTTTTTTATCTCGAATATCATTTTCAAAAAAAAGTATTGGTTTTTCTGTAATTTGCTGAATTCTATCTAAGACTTCGGTTTTGCTATTGCTTAAATTATCAATCACAATGACATTGTAATTATTATTTAATAATTCAACACAAGCATGGCTACCAATATACCCTGTGCCTCCAGTGACTAAAATTGTTTCTTTTTTCATGGCAAATATATCAATTTTGATTACCGAAATCCAAAACATCACCGACTGGGCTTAAGTTAATCCCCCATCCTCTAAACATCATTGTGTCTTTAAGATCACGACCAATTTCCGCAGCCTCTGCAAGTCCTGTTTTAGGAACATAAACAATATCGTAAGGCTTTAGAAAAAAGGCTTTGCTTCCACACTCAAGATTTAATATGTCTTCTACATTAACTTGAGTTGCAACCAATTTTTTAAGCTCATCATTTCGACGAAGAACAATGATGCCTTCAAGTTGTGTACTAGGTAAAACACCTTCTGCAAGCGTTAATGCTTCTAGAATAGTAATCGGACGTGTTATTTCATAAGCACCGACTTTAGTCACATTACCTAATACATAAACATTAGAACCTGCTGACTTGTGTAAAAATAAATCAACTTGTAGACCTCTGAAAATTGATATGTAACCTTCATTTAATTGTTGGTTAATTTCAGTAATAGTGCGACCACGAACTTCCATTTCACCTACCATAGGAAAAGTGACATAGCCATCAGGTCTAACTGTGACTAAGCGACTTAAACCTCTAGGTGCAGTGTGTAAATCTTTCTTTAATTCTTCAATACGTTTGCTGAATTCAGGTACCAAAATATGAATTTCAGGGTTTTGCAACACATGAGCGTATTTGGAACGAAGATCTCGTTTTAATTCGGTAACTGTCTTTCCTGCTGCTTTGATAACACCGATAAGTGGCAGTGATATAGTGCCGTCTGGTCTGATGTACTGCTCTTCATTTAATTCGGGGGTATGTGTGAATTTGATAAAGATGTTGTTATCATTTTCTAATTTAAATTGATAGTCGTCATCATTAAAATCTGTTTTTATATGAAATAAAACATCTAAGACATCACTTGCTGAAATTAAATATTCTGGAAATACGCGCTCAAAATTTTCTTCTTGATAATCGAAGGAAAAAGATGCGTTTTCAATAGGCATTTCATCAATACTTAACCTGTCATCTTGACAGTCTGGACCACTGGCACAACCGCTTACTAAAAAGACAAATGCGATTACAAATGCGAGATATATTTTTTTATTTAGCATTATTTTCACCTTATCTTTAACTATAAAACTTTTTAGGTATTGGGTAGCTGCGTTTATTCAAAATAGTCCCTAATTTTTCAGCTTTGACCATTGATAATTTCTCTGAGGCTAGCTGTACAACTTCCCATTTTGTTTTTTCGCATTCAATAACCAGAATAACACTATCAAAAAACTTGGCGACGGCTAATGTATCAGAAAATCCGATGACAGCACTGCCATCTAATAATATATAGTCAAAATCACTTTCTTTAAGTTTATTTAATTGTTTTTCAAACAAATCTCGATGAAAGCAACGATCAATATTAGGCTTATTATTATCAGACAGAGGCATTAAGAATATATTTTGATGTCCTGTCTCCACAATAGCGTCTTTTGGCTCGCATTCAGCAGAGAAGTATTCGTACATTCCCATTCCTTTTCGATTCAACTCAAAGGCTTGAGCAAGTTGTGGTTTGTGAACATTTCCTTCAATCAGTAATACCTTAGCATTAGAGCTTGATGCTAAAGACTGCGTCATGACTAGTGTTGTGAAAGTTTTGCCCTCACCTGAAACACTGCTGGTTAATAAGAAAGTTTTCTTTTGCTCGCCTTTGGCCGCCGTTAAGATGTTACCCTCAATCGCAGCATACGCCATCTTGGAGCCAATTGTCTTTTTGACTTCATTAAAAAGTAAAGTGTTGGCTTGTGATTTTCCAATATTGCTCATTAATAACACCTTGTAGAGGTTGGTTGATTTTAAATGTCATAGCTTCATTAGTAATATTATTAATCACCTTAGCTTTTAAGTTGATTATTTTAAGTGGGGTCTTCAGGCACTCTCGTGGGGAAAGTGAATTTAGGCTATCGCTTAAACCACGGCTTTCTCATAAAAATATGGCATGATATTTGTCCACATTACAAAGCCAATAAAATCAGGTAATAGAGCTTTTATTAAAATTAATTTATCGTTGAAATGATTTTAAAAAATGAAATTCAATTACTGTGTGGAAATACTTATTTAAAAATAAAGGCTATCATTATTAATGTTAATGGTGGGACAGTTGTTCTTAGACCTTTGAGGTTTTCAAAACCTCAGAGGTCTAGCTCCTATTTTTGTTTTGCCTTAAGCTGGTAGCCAAAATAAAAAACTAGATATATATCACATATTTCATTCTATATCATGACTTGCTACTACGTCCAATACTAAAATATTTTAACCCTAATTATTCTAATTATTTAGGATCGTATAAATTACGACCATCAAAAATAACTTGATCGATTAATTTTTCTTTTAGCATTAAGAAGTCAGGAGTTCAAAAATGCTTCCATTCAGTGACAATGCAGAGGGCATTCGCATTTGTCTGGCCCTTTCCATTTAGACGTTATTTATAACGATAATAGTTTTTATACCAGTCTACAAATTGTTTAATTCCTGTTTCTATTGGAGTGCTTGGTTTATAAGCAACATCTTGAACTAGAGCTTCAACATCGGCATAAGTATCGGGAACATCGCCTGCTTGTAGTGGCAGTAATTCTTTTTCAGCCGTTTTACCAAGGCATTGTTCTAATACTTCGATATATTTCATTAATTCGACAGGAGACTGGTTGCCGATGTTATAGACTCGCCATGGGGCTTTGCTAGTTGCTGGGTCGGGTGTTTTTCCGCTCCAATTTTCGTTGGCTTTGGCAGGATTATCCAAGGTTCTGGTAACGCCTTCGACTATATCATCTATATAAGTAAAATCACGGCGATGTTTGCCGTAATTGAAAACTTTGATTTTTTCACCCGCTAAAATTGCTTTGGTAAATAGAAATAACGCCATATCGGGTCTTCCCCAAGGGCCATAGACGGTAAAAAAACGTAGTCCTGTTGTCGGGAGTTGATAAAGATTACTGTAAGTATGTGCCATTAACTCATTGGATTTTTTAGAGGCGGCATAGAGGCTTAAAGGGTGATCGACATTATCATGCTCGGAAAAGGGCATAGTTTCATTTGCGCCATAGACCGAGCTACTAGAAGCATAGACTAAATGTTCAACCTTATTATGTCTACAACCTTCGAGAATATTTAAAAAACCGACAATATTACTCTCTATATAAGCATAAGGGTTTTCGATGGAATAGCGCACGCCTGCTTGTGCGGCTAAATTAACCACGCGCTGTGGTTGGTGTTTTTTGAAAAGAGCTTCCATTGTTTCTCGGTCACTTATATCTGCTCTAATATCAGTATAGGCTTGATAGTCTTCTAAGCGTTTCAGGCGAGCTAGTTTTAAATTTACATCGTAATAATCATTGAGGTTATCAATGCCGATGACTTCATCGCCTCTTTCTAACAGCTTTAATGCGAGATGACTGCCAATAAAGCCTGCCGTCCCTGTGACTAGAATTTTCATTTACAAATGCTCCCAAATACCATGTATATCAATAATAATTTTTTTAAGTGCGACTCTTTTGGCTTGTTTAAAGACGGTATGGTCGGTTAGTGTTAATGCAATATTGGCTTTTTTAAGGCTGTTGTTAAAGTTGCTTAGACAAGCATTGCTTTTATTAGCTTTGTCAGAAATTTTTAGATACTCGAGTGAAAAACAAGTTTTTTCACTCTGGGATACTCTTTAATTATTTTAAAGGGTTACTGCGACCGATGCTTAAATATTTTAGTCCTAATTGTTCTAAAGATTTAGGCTCGTATAGATTGCGTCCATCAAAAATAACTTCATCAATGAGTTTTTCTTTTAGCATTAAAAAGTCGGGAGCCCAAAAATGTTTCCATTCAGTAACAATGCAGAGCGCGTTAGCATTGTTCAGCGCAGCCTCTTGAGTTTCACAGAAAATTAAATTTTGCGGGTTTTCGCCATAAATTCGTTTCGCTTCATCAAGGGCTTCGGGGTCATAGGCTTGAACTGTCGCACCCGCCTCGATTAATGCCTCTAATAATACGCGGCTAGGGGCTTCGCGCATATCATCGGTTTTAGGTTTAAAGGCAAGTCCCCATAAGGCAAATACTTTTCCTTTAAGTTGACCTTGATAATAGTCATTGATTTTAGTAAATAAAACTTGTTTTTGTCTTAAATTTACATTTTCAACAGCGGTTAATAATTCAGCGTTATAACCGACTTCTTTTGCAGTGCGTTCCAAGGCTTTAACATCTTTTGGAAAGCACGAGCCGCCATAGCCACAACCTGGATAAATAAATTGATAACCAATGCGTGAATCTGAGCCTATTCCATGTCTGACATTTTCTATATCCGCGCCTAAACGTTCGGCAAGATTGGCTAATTCATTCATAAAGCTAATTTTAGTGGCTAACATTGCATTAGCGGCATATTTGGTTAGCTCGGCTGAACGTATATCCATAGCGATGAGTCTTTCACGATTACGATTGAAAGGGGCGTATAAGGTTTTTAATAATTCAGTCGTTTTAGGGTTGTCTGTGCCGATGATGATGCGGTCAGGTTTCATGAAATCGGCAATGGCTGAACCTTCTTTTAAAAACTCAGGATTTGAAACCACATCAAATTCCACCGCTTTGTTTTGTTCAGCTTGGGTTTGTTGAATAACGTGTTTAACTTTATCAGCGGTTCCTACAGGCACGGTGGATTTATCTATAATGACTTTATAACCCTCCATGTGAGTGGCAATACTTTTAGCAACGGCTAATACATATTGTAAATCCGCAGAGCCGTCTTCATCTGGTGGCGTACCGACAGCGATAAATTGAAACATTCCATGTGAGACCGCCGCTTTTATATCGGTGGTAAAACTTATTCGACCTAAAGATTGGTTTTGCTTAATTAAGTCTTCTAAGGCAGGTTCATAAATGGGAATCTGTCCTTGCTGTAATTTATTTATTTTTTCACTATCAATATCGACACAACAAACATTGTTTCCAACTTCTGCTAAACAAGCTCCTGTTACTAAGCCGACATAACCACTTCCAAAAATTGTGATGTTCATAAAATATTCCTGTTTTTTAAGGTTGATTAGTGAAACGAAGTACTCTTGAAATGCTTTTGAAGCTATTGATTCCTTGTTATCACTATGATTTTTAATGTAAAGGTTTTTATTATATTAAAGCTTGTAGGGATTAGGTAGCGGTTATCGTTAAGACAGCGTTACAATATTTGTTATTTCAGGGAGAATGAGAAGTGCTTGCACATTTTAATTCTTTCTATCAAGACGAGAGTCCATGAAATTTATTTTATTTGGTACGTCTGCCTGTCATTTATGTGAACAGGCGGAAGCTATTTTACACGATGTATTAATACGATTTCCTAATATACAACTCGAATTAATTGATATTGCGCTACAAACTCAGTGGCAGGAGCAATATTCGATTAGAATTCCTGTTTTATTTCATTCTCAAAGTCAGCACGAATTAGGCTGGCCTTTTAATGAAGATGATGTAATTTCTTTAATCCAAGAGTTAAGCAATGACTAACGAATATAGAATTGAAAAAGATAGTATGGGTGAGTTACAAGTCCCTATTAGTGCTTTATATGGCGCACAAACACAGCGAGCGGTGAATAATTTTCCGATTAGCGGTTTACAGATGCCGCCTGCCTTTATTAAAACGGTGGCGTTGGTTAAAAAGACGGCTGCTATTGTAAATATGGGTTTAGGTGAGTTAGATAAACAGCAAGGGAAGGCTATTGTAAAAGCTGCCGAATTGTTGATTAAGGGCGAACATTCAGAACAATTTCCTATTGATGTGTTTCAAACGGGGTCTGGTACGAGTACCAATATGAATGTCAATGAGGTGTTAGCGCATTTAGCGACAGAAATTGCGGGCGTTGCGGTGAATCCAAATGACCATGTAAATATGGGGCAAAGTAGTAATGATGTGATTCCTACCGCGATTCATGTGAGTGCAGCGTTGGAATGTCATCAGCATTTATTACCTAGCTTGGAGCATTTAGCGACCGTTATTGAAACAAAAGCGGCAAGTTTAGATGGTGTGACTAAAACAGGACGTACACATTTAATGGATGCGATGCCGATACGTTTAAGTCAGGAATTAGGTGCGTGGGCGTTACAAATTCGTAATGGCATTGCGCGTATTAATGCGGCTTTAGAACGGGTTTATAAACTTGCTCAAGGCGGGACGGCGGTTGGAACAGGTATTAATGCGCATCCAGAATTTTCACAAAAATTTGCCGATGTTTTAGCGGCTGAAACGGGCTTGCCTTTTAAACCCAATGATTCATTTTTTGAAAGTTTAAGCTGTCAGGATGCGATGGTGGAATTATCAGGTCAATGTAAAACCATTGCCGTGAGTTTGATGAAAATCTCTAATGATTTACGTTGGATGAATAGTGGCCCTTTAGCAGGATTAGGGGAAATCGAGCTAACTGCTTTACAACCTGGTAGTAGCATTATGCCCGGTAAAGTGAATCCTGTGATTCCAGAGGCGACAGCAATGGTATCAGCTCAAGTTATCGGCAATGATGCAACCATTACGGTGGCAGGACAGTCAGGAAGTTTTCAATTAAATGTTATGTTGCCTGTGATTGCTTATAATATTTTGCAAAGTATTGAGTTATTGGCGAATACTTCTAACGTCCTAGCAGACAAAGCCATTGAGGACTTTGCTGTGAGAGAGGCGCATTTGCAAGAAGCATTAGCGAAGAACCCGATCTTAGTAACCGCATTAAATCCGATTATTGGTTATTTGAAAGCCGCAGAAGTCGCTAAAGCCGCTTATAAACAAGGACGACCCATTATTGATATCGCGGATGAAATGACGGAATTAAGTCGTGATGAATTGGAAAAGCTTTTAGAGCCTGCACATTTGACTGAGGGCGGGATTAATCAATAGTTTTTAATTACTAATGTTACGCAAAAAATGTAAATAGCCAAAGAGTAAACATTTTTGTTATTTTTTATTTCGCGGCGTAACATCAGTTGATTTAAAAACGTCTTCTGATTGTCGGTGTTTAGGAGCGTGCATGAAATAACTTGAGCAACTTTAATTTAAAATAAAGGCGCAGTTTTTGACCTTGTATGTTGAACATAAATCCTAATTAAAATATTTTTAGCGAGATAAAGCCTTGCGCAGTATATGTTTTATCGAACTAAATCATATTATCTTAAATCTTTTTTTATTTTTTATATATAGCCTCAATGCCTTGTAAAATAAGGCGTTGAGGGGAAAATAAGGATGATATGTTTAACACAGTTGCTCCGAGGTCTTAAAGACCTCGGAGGTCTGTATCACATCAACTTTTAAATTATGAAAGATAAGTTGATTAACTTATTTCGTGCATATTCCTTAGCGATTA
This sequence comes from Methylococcaceae bacterium, assembly GCA_013138855.1. Taxonomy (GTDB): domain Bacteria; phylum Pseudomonadota; class Gammaproteobacteria; order Methylococcales; family Methylomonadaceae; genus WTBX01. The sequence continues at coordinate 15,093 of WTBX01000004.1, read as the reverse complement.
AACTAAAGATACGGTGAAAGTATTCACAAAAGTCCCCCTCAATCCCAATATCTCAAAGGGGGAGGCTAAAAGCTGAATACTTTCACCGCCTCTAAAGATCGCTGCTTCAAGTTTTGAAGCGAAAAACCTTACAACTCGAAATTTTTATTTTAGCCGCCCTTAGCTTCTTCGGCAGCCTCTTTCTCAATAGCTTCTCCGCGAGAAATTAATCCAGTTAGGCATTCCCCTACACTTTCTGAATAGTTTATTTTTGCTTCTGATAAGGCTTTAGCTGTACCGAAGTCTTTTTTTAATTGGGTAAACGTTTTTTGAGGGTCTTTTGAGTCTGCAATAGTCAGCATCGTTGCATAATTGCGGTAAGCCATTAGACGATCAGGGTCAAAAGGGACTACACCAGGCATATTTTTTGAGGTTAAATCAACCACGCAATCAGTAAATTCTTCAGGACTTATTTTGTAATCTTTAATATCTTGCTCTGTTTTCATTTGAGCTAATACCGCTTCTTTATACTGATCTTTATCAGCACAAGCCGATAACAATAATGCGGATAAAGAAATTAACAGTAGTTTTTTCATAGTATGACCGTGTAATGTGTTTAAGCGAATCTGTAAAGGTAGGGTATTATACTTGGATAGAGCTTTTAGTGCTTAGTAACATTTAGTCTTAAAATGAAGGCTAAATATTTCAATAAAAGGAGAATGTCGCGCGATGAAAAAGGCGTTAGTTGTTGATGATAATAAAGTAAACCGTCATTTATTAAACGCTTTGCTTAAGCGTAATGGTTATTTGGTTGTTGAAGCTGAGAATGGTTTAGAAGCCGTTGAGCAATATACGTTGCACAAACCTTTTATGATTTTTATGGATTTGATGATGCCTATCATGGATGGTATTGAAGCCTGTAAACGCATAAAAGCCCTGTGTGGACAAACATCTTTTGTACCGATTATTTTTGTCACCGCAGTTTCTGATGAAGATAAATTAACAGAATGTATTGAGTCGGGTGGCGATGACTTTATGGCAAAACCTGTTGATTTGCGGGTGTTGTCGGCGCGGATTAAATCAATGGAGCGTTTGTGTTTGTTATACGATGATTATTTTGTCATGGTAGGGCGCATTCAGCGCGATCAAGAAATTGCAAAAACAGTCTTTAACAGTGTTATCCTCGCTGATAGCACTGAATGTGGTGAAATAAAAACCTTATTAAATCCCGCAGAAACCTTTAGCGGCGATATGTTCTTAAGTGCTATCTCTCCCGCTGGAGAATTACATGTTATGTTAGCCGATTTTACAGGGCATGGTCTTGGTGCCGCCATTGGTGCATTACCCGCGTCTGATGCATTTAAGGCAATGATTGCCAAAGGTTTTTCTGGGGATAAAATTTTAAATGAAATTAATAATAAATTAAAAAGAATTTTGCCAATAGGGATGTTTATGGCAGTTCAGTACGTCATTATTCGCAAAGAGTTTGATTATGTGTCGGTGTGTATTTGTGGAATGCCCGATGTTTTTATTTTAGCGGATAAGCGTATTAAGCAAAATGTAGTCTCAGCATCATTTCCATTAGGCGTGAGTGCAAATGTTGACTTCAAATCTATATTTGAAAAAGTCGCCATTAACAAAGGTGATAGCATTATTTTATTTACCGATGGCGTGACAGAGGCTGTTAATCCTCAAGATGAGTTATTTGGTCAACCTCGTCTCGAAGCATTATTGGAGACTCAATCTAAGGACAGTGTCACTGAGTCCGTTGAAAAAGCCTTAGCTGAGTTTTGTGAAGGCGGAGAGCAGACGGATGATATTAGTCTTGCAGAAATTATTTGTGCAGAAGGGCTTTTTACTGAAGAGGAAAAAGAAATTATTCCTGAGTATATTAATCCTGTCGTTGATGTTGCCGCAGAAGATGCTCCAGAGGGGCAGTGGGCATGGCGGTATCAATTAACTTTATTTGGTAAAGAGCTAGGGAAACTGAATCCTATTCCTGTCTTAATTAGTCAATTGCAAGAGCTGGAGAGCAAGCTAGAAGATAACTTACAGCCTTTATATACTATTTTGACCGAACTCTATATTAATGCGTTAGATCATGGTTTATTGAAATTAGACTCAAGTTTGAAAAGTAATCCAGAAGGCTTTGAGCTTTATTTTGATGAGCGTGAAAAAAGGTTGGAAGCTTTAAATGACGGCAATATTAGCTTTTCATTTGAAGGTTTTCGTCAGAATAATCAGTTAAAAATAAAAATTACCATCATTGATAGCGGAGAAGGCTTTGATATTACTAAAATCATGATGCAGTCAGAGCATCCTAAAGAGTTTGCGCTGTGTGGCAGGGGAGTCTTTTTAGTCCATGAGCTCTGCCAATCTTTAGTTTACAGTGAACCAGGCAATAAAGTAGAAGTGGTTTATACTTGGAATGAATCTGCTTAAGAATGAAAGATAATATGGTCTAAAATTTAAAATATATTTTTGTTTATGAAACGTATGATGTTTTGGACGTTATTTAAAATCATATTTCTTAGCGGTATGCACAAGGTAACTTGAACAACGCGATTGCTTTAGTTATTTTTTGTATATTTTAATAAACATGATGGTTTTAGTAAGATGAAAGAGGATGACATGACTGAGATAGATGATGAAATAATTTATGAGCCAAAAGGTTTTTTGGAAGAAGAACCAGGAAGAAAATCCTCCATGCGAGCAATGAGTTTTATTGCCTTGTTAGCAAGTGTTATGTTTGGATTAATGACCCTAATGTATGCAGCAGGAGAGGCGCAGCAAACAGGGCTTTTTATTACTTTTGGCTTTTTATTAGCGGCTTTCGCGCCTAAAGCCTTACAAAAATTTGCAGAAACAAAAATATAAATATTTGTAAAAATGTCGCTCCTTCAGGAGCGACTTTTGATTTTTCAGCGTTTCCGTGAAAATATATAAATAGATCGAATGAATAGAGAGTGAAGAGCTAAAATTTATCGTTATTGCCCCATTTCTGCCATTGCTTTTGCTATCCAATCTTCAGCTTCCGCATTAATTTCTTTCGCTTTTTTCCCTTCGACTTCAATCGCAGCCCCGATTTTAACTTTAATAACACCTGGGTATTTTAAAAAACTGTAACGTGGCCACACTGTTCCAGCGTTGTGCGCTAAAGGAATGACAGGATAGCCTGATTTATGAGCAAGCATTGCTCCACCTGCATTAAATTTTTTATTCTCGCCTAAGGCTGTACGCGTTCCTTCTGGAAATACCACGACCCATAAATTATCTTTTAAAGCTTGAGTGCCTTGTTCGATTAATTTTTTTAAAGATTCTCGTGTTTTATCACGGTTGATAGGAATCGGTCTTAAAGTCGCTAATGCCCAGCCGCCAAAAGGAATCCATAATAACGATTCTTTTAACAAGACAACTTGTGTCGGTAACAGTTGTCGTAATGCCAATGTTTCCCAAGCGGACTGATGTTTACTGAGTACAATGGCTGGGCTGTCAGTGGGTAAATTCTCCAAACCTTCAATTTCATGCGTGATGCCACATAAAACTTCAGCCGCCCATAATATTGTGCCAACCCAAAATTTTGCGAGAGCATAACGTATTGAAAAGGGTGCGAAGATGCAAACGAGAATAATTGCACCAATAATGGGGAAAGAAATCAAGATATAAAGAAAAAAGATAATTGAACCTAAATAAATTCGTGCATTAGGTTCTGGAAAAGGCGTGTTTTCTTGTGTCATAAAGATTCTCAAAAATAAGAAAGTGAGTGATAGATTATTTGTGAGTATTTTTGTGTTTAGGAGTAAAAGTTAAATAATTTCCAAAACTTAAAATATATTTTTACCATGATGAGTATGAAGCTTTAAAAAGTAGGAATAAGTTTTAGTATTTTTTAAAAACTTTTAGAACCGTGATTTTAGTTGCGGTTTTTTAACCTTGCCACTATTGGAGAGCCGTCTTCCAGACGGCTAAAGTTGGCTGGAAGCCAACTCTCCAGATGTTTATATAGTCAGTTAATAACATTGTAAAATTAACCAAGTCTTACTGAAATCTCCCGCTCTTGCATCCTGTTCTTTAATCCAGAAATAGAGCGTTCCGCAATCTCCCCACATCATATCGGCATCTTCATCAGTATCTAATTGAAAGAGTAATCGCCAGTCACTCGCGCCTGCTTCCAATTTTTTTGCTTTTTCGCTCTGATAGGCAGAACCATCATCAAGGCTTAAACCATTGCTGACTAATTGACACTCAAGCTCCATGCCATCCGTTTGTACGGAATCAGGATAACCAGATACTTGGTGGGATGGTTCCTCTCCAAGACCTCTATCCGATAACTCTTCATAAGCGATTGCTTGCTGTTCGTTTAAATTGAGGGCTTTGGCCTCTGCTCGCTCCAAGCTTGGTAGTTGTTCACTTTTAATCGCAGTTAGATAAACACCGTCAAATTGAAATTCTTGAGGTAAATCATTAGGAAAATTAATTTCTGTCTCAGCTTGGGCAAGGTAAATAACCTGCCATAGTTGATTATCCTCAGGTTCAAATCCCCAAGGCATCGTTTCTACATCGTAAAAAAATAACAACGAGCCTGTTGCGGGTAGCCAATCTATCCTAAAGGCTGCATTTAACTCGGCTAAATCTAATTGAGCAAGAAAGGCTAACGGTACCTCATCGACATAAGGCCATTGGAATGATGGCTCATCAACACAAGGTTTGCCGCCTAATTTACTTTTAGTAATCGTTTCACTCTTAGAAAGTCGTAATCCTGATTTATATAAATGTTCGACTAAGGGTTTTACTTGTTCCCAATTTTTTTTTAGATTAACTGAACTCATTTTGCACCCGATATAGGAGAAACAGATTGATAAGCATAGCGTTTTTTGAATAGAGTCTCTAGCTTATTAGTATATTTTAGGCATAAAAAAACCAGCAAGTTACGCTGGTTTTTAATAATGGTGCCGATGGCCGGATTTGAACCGGCACAGCTTACGCCACTACCCCCTCAAGGTAGCGTGTCTACCAATTCCACCACATCGGCTAGCATTTATTGCTACTCTGTTACTTCTGTTGTCGCTGGTTGTTCTACAGTTTTTTCAACAGGCGTTGCTGATGTAGCTTCATTAACTATATCTTTCACAACCTCTTCAGCAGAAGGTGTTGCTTCAACTTGAACGGCAGGTTCAACCTTAACTGTTTCATCAGTAACCGTTGGAATAATAGTTTCTTCAACCTTAACGGTATCAGGAACGACGACAACTGCTTCTGGAATTACAGGAGTATCTGGAACGACGACAGGGGTATTCGCTACTGGAGTACTATCTACAGTAGCTTTACTATCACCAATGACAGGAACGTCTTCTAATGGCTGCTCAACAACAGGCTGATCCATTAAATCATCAGGATTACTCTGATAACCACTTAGCATGGCTAAGCCTAAACTGGTTGCAAAAAATGCAGCAGCCAGAATAGCGGTTGTTCGTGACAAGAAGGAAGACGCACCTTGCGCTCCGAAGACTGAACCTGAGCCGCCTGAAAATGCAGCACCGGCATCTGCGCCTTTGCCTTGCTGCATTAATACTAGGCCAACAACGCCTAGTCCTAAGAACATATGAACAACAATGATTACCTGATACATAAACCTAACTGCTTAAACTGATTGATAAATCGCTAAAAAGGATTCAGCGTCTAAAGAAGCACCGCCAATTAATCCACCATCAATATCGGCCATTGCAAGTAAACCTTTTGCATTTGCAGGTTTCATGCTGCCGCCATATAAAATTTGGATAGATTCTGCGATAGTTTGATCTTTTGCGGCGATGCGTTCACGAATGGCTTTATGCACTTCTTGTGCCTGCTCATCTGATGCGGTTACGCCTGTGCCAATTGCCCAAACAGGCTCATAGGCGATGACTGAATTTTTAAGGGCTTCAATGCCTGCTTTTTCAATCACTGCGTCTAATTGTGTATTTACAACATCAAATGTTTTATTAGCTTCGCGCTCTTCTAATGTTTCACCAATACATAAAACGGGAGTCACACCATTTTTTTGTGCTTCACAAAAACGAGTAGCAACAGACTCATCAGTATCACCGTAATAACTACGACGCTCTGAGTGACCGACTAAGGCATATTCACAACCGAGTTCTTTTAACATAGTAGAAGAAATCTCGCCTGTGTAAGCACCTGATTCTTGATCGGCTACGTTTTGCGCACCAACAGCTAAAGGGCTGTTAGCGGTTAATTCTTGTAAATCGGCTAAATAAACATAAGGGACACAAGCCGCGATACCTGTATCACCCTCTTTCAAGCCTGCCATAATCGCTGTTGCCAACGATTTAGCACTCTCACGAGAGCCGTTCATTTTCCAGTTTCCCATGATTAGAGACTGACGCATTGCTTACTCCAAGACAAAATCAAACGGCCTATAATATAGGCTAATGCTTTTAAATTCAAGCGGTGATTGCATTCTTTACTTCATCGGCTAATTGGTTTGCAAAATCACTTACTGTTTGTAAGTCAATGCCTTCAACCATGACTCGAACTAAAGGCTCTGTTCCAGACGCTCGCAATAGTACGCGCCCATCATTACCTAAGCTCTTTTCGACGGACTTGACTGCGTTTTGAATCGCTGGGATTTCACTGGGGTTGACTTTTTTAGCGACTTTTACATTAACCAGAATTTGCGGATATTTTTGCATTCCCTGTTTTAAGTCATGAAGACTATTATTGCTGTGTTGTATCTCAGTCAAAACTTGCAAAGCAGAAACAATGCCGTCACCAGTCGTGGTTTTATCAAGACAAATAATATGTCCAGAGTTTTCACCGCCGATAATAGCATTATGTTGTTTTAACATTTCCAAGACATAACGGTCACCTACATTGGCTCTTAATAAATTTAAGCCCAGTTTTTTTAACGCATGTTCCATACCGAGGTTGGACATTAATGTTCCAACGATGGGCGTGTTTAAACCGTTTTCTTCTTGCCTTGCTTTAGCAATAATATAAATTAGCTCATCACCGTCAACAATTTCACCCTTATGGTCAACCATCATTAAGCGATCACCATCACCATCTAAGGCAATGCCTAGATCGGCTTGTTCTGCTAGGACTGTTTTAGCTAACTTTTGAGGGCTGGTCGCGCCACAATCTTTATTAATATTTAAACCGTCAGGCTCTGTGCCAATGCTGATAACTTTTGCACCTAGCTCGGTAAATACATGGGGGGCGATATGGTAGGTTGCACCATTGGCACAATCAACAACAATTTTTAAACCTTTTAAGCTTAAATGGGCAGGTGTTGTTGCTTTACAAAATTCAATATAACGCCCCGCAGCATCTTCAATGCGTTTTGCTTTACCTAAGTGAGCAGATTCAACGGTGGTAATTGGCGCATCAATGTATTGTTCGATTTTATGTTCAAGTTCATCAGGCAACTTTGTTCCATGAACTGAAAAAAACTTAATGCCATTATCATAATAAGGATTATGAGAGGCACTGATGACAATTCCCGCTCGCGCTCTTAGCGTTCTTGTTAAATAAGCAATGGCAGGGGTAGGCATAGGGCCTAATAAATGGGTATCAACGCCTGCGGCTGATAAGCCCGCTTCCAGAGCCGATTCAAACATATAGCCTGAAATACGGGTGTCTTTACCAAGCAGAACAAAATTTTTACCCTCTTCTGCAAAAACCTTTCCAACGGCCCAACCTAATTTTAATAAAAAATCTGGAGTGATTGGGTATTCACCGACCTTGCCACGTATGCCATCCGTACCGAAATATTTTTTTGCCATTGTAATTCTTTTTTTTAGCCAATAAAAAAGGAGAGGCAATAACCTCTCCTTTGTTGGATTAGAAAAATCGCTAAATTAATTTTGTTTAGCTGTATCGCCTATAGGTGGCTCAGGTTTTTTCGTGTCGATGATTTTTTCTTCCGATTTTACACCGCCATTAGGAGGGGTTGGTGTGTCATCCCAGCCTTGTGGATCTCTAACAGGTTTGCGATTCATTAAATCTTCAATTTGATATTTATCAATGGTTTCATACTTCATTAAAGCATCAGCCATGGAGTGTAAAATATCCATGTTTTCTTTAAGAATTGTTTCAGAACGCTGGTAGTTTTTATCAATAATTGAGCGAATTTCTTCGTCAATCGTATGCGACGTTTCTTCGGCAACTGATTTATGCTGAGTCACTGAACGACCTAAAAAGACTTCACCTTCTTCTTCGCTATAGGCAAGAGGGCCTAAACGCTGTGAAAAGCCCCATTTTGTGACCATATTACGAGCAATTTCGGTGGCACGTTCTATATCGTTAGAGGCTCCTGTTGAAACTTGCTCCCAACCAAAAATAATATCTTCTGCAATTCGACCGCCGTAAAGGCTAGAAATCATGCTGTCTAATTTACATTTGCTCGCACTGTATTGATCGTTTTCAGGTAAGAACATAGTTACCCCTAAAGCACGACCTCGTGGCATGATGCTGATTTTATAAACAGGGTCATGTTCAGGGACTATTTTACCAACAATCGCATGGCCTGCTTCATGGTAAGCGGTCATTTTCTTTTCTTTTTCATCCATGACCATTGTGTGTCTTTCAACACCCATGATTAATTTGTCCTTGGCTTTTTCAAAATCGACCATGCTAACAATACGCTTATTTAAACGTGCTGCAAATAACGCCGCTTCATTCACTAAGTTAGCTAAATCTGCCCCTGAAAAACCTGGTGTGCCTTGTGCTAAATACTTAACAATCACATCATCTGCAAGCGGTAGTTTTTTCATGTGAACGGCAATAATTTGTTCACGACCTTTAACATCAGGCAAACCCACTTGAATTTGACGATCAAAACGACCTGGACGTAATAACGCGCTATCTAAAACATCTGCACGGTTAGTAGCCGCGACGACGATAATGCCTTCATTACCTTCAAAACCATCCATTTCAACCAATAATTGGTTTAATGTTTGTTCACGCTCATCATTACCACCGCCAAGACCTGCGCCACGTTGGCGACCTACCGCATCAATCTCATCAATAAAGATAATGCAAGGTGCATGTTTTTTGGCTTGCTCAAACATATCACGAACACGTGAAGCACCGACACCCACAAACATTTCCACAAAATCAGAACCAGAAATACTAAAGAAAGGTACTTTCGCTTCGCCTGCAATCGCTCTTGCTAATAAGGTTTTACCTGTTCCAGGAGGGCCGACCATCAACGCTCCGCGAGGAACTTGTCCGCCCAGTTTTTGATATTTAGCTGGGTCTTTTAGGAAGTCAACCATTTCTTCAACTTCTTCTTTGGCCTCATCACAACCCGCAACATCGGCAAAAGTGACTTTGATTTGATCTTCTTCCAACATCTTAGCTTTGCTTTTACCAAAGCTCATCGCGCCACGACCCCCCATGCCGCCACCTTGCATCTGGCGCATAAAAAATATCCAAACAGCAATCAGCAATAAAATAGGCCCAAAAGAAATAAAAATTTGCATTAGCATCGAAGGCTGTTCTGGCGGGCGAGCTTTAATCTCCACACCGTTTTCAAGCAAATCATCGACTAAATGCGGATCACTAGGTGCATAAGTTTTAAATTTATCGCCTGCTTGCATTTTTCCATTAATGACATTGTCATCATCAATGGTGACTTGCTGAACTTGCCCCGCTTTCACAGAATCAATGAACTGTGAATAAGACATTGAAGAATCAGCGCGATTCGTGCGTGAACCAAAGCCATTAAACACGGACATTAATACGACCGCGATGACAACCCATAAAATTAAATTTTTAAACATATCTCTCAAGTTCCTCGCCCCTCGTTGGAACGGCCCTCGTTATAAAAACAGAGTAATTATATCAGGATTTAAGTCCTGATTTTGTATAAGGCTATAGTTTATAGCTTAAAACTATAACTTGCGTAAATAAATCTCTTAAATTTTGTTAAATAAAGATATAAGGACAAATAGTTTTATTTAAAGCCTCTGGCCAAAATATAAACTTCATTGCTTCTAGGGCGTGATGCTTTTGGTTTTCTGATAATCACGCTAGAAAAAGATTGGCGAACCTGTTGATGATAAACATCAAATCCTGCCCCTTGAAAAACTTTGACTAAAAATACGCCCCCTTTAGTTAATACATTGACCGCTGTATCTAAAGCGAGTTCGGCTAAATAAAGCGAACGCGCTTGATCGGTGCTTTTATTGCCACTTAAGTTGGGAGCCATATCGGATAAAACAACGTCTATTGCGGCACCCTCCAGCAAATTATAAAGTTCATCTAATACTTCATTTTCAGTAAAATCACCTTGAATAAAATCAACACCTTCTATAGGCTCAATAGCTAAAATATCCAAAGCGACGACTTTATTTTTTTTTCCTACGATTTTACGCACATATTCAGACCAGCCGCCTGGTGCTGCACCCAAATCAATGACATTCATGTTGGGTTTAATAATTTTATCTTTTTCTTGGATTTCAATTAATTTAAAAATAGCACGAGAGCGGTAGCCCTGTGTTTTCGCCTTTTTGACATACTCGTCGTCAAAATGTTCCTGTAGCCATTGGCCACTGCTTTTGCTGCGTCCCATAATGTTAGTGTATAGTGCAAGATTTTTTGTAAGGTGTAGTCAGTGAATTCTGCGGATAAGAAAAGTTTAAAAACTAAAGCGCATAGCTTAAAGCCAGTTATTATGATAGGTCAATCAGGACTTACTGAGGCGGTGTTAGCAGAAGTGGAGTCTGCTTTAGATACACATGAATTAATTAAGGTTAAAATTCGCGCTGAACGTGAAGCGCGTAAAGAGATTTCTGAAAAAATATGTGCTGATACAAAGGCAGAGCTTGTCCAGTCTATAGGTCAAATTATCGTTATTTATAGGCTTAATCCAGATAAGAAAAACTCTTAAGATTAAGCGAAATATTAATAGGATAAGGAGTGAGAAACACGTTTTTCACTCTGAATGTTTATTGCTTTTTTACTTTAGATTTGTGGCAAAGCTTAGCTATCAATTCAAAGTATAAAAATTTAATAACCTTATATATGTGTAGGTATTGAAGCATCTATTGTTTAAAATATAAAAAATTAATTTTATTATTTAGACTTTTAGCCAACTCAGTTTTCTGAATATTTATAAGTTCAAAGGTGCTGTTATGAATAAAGCCATTGTTTTAAAAACTCTTTTTATTAGCTCTATAATCTCGTTGCAAATGCCTGTTCAGGCCGAAGAAGTAGAAAAAGCAAATAAGGTTGAGGCCGTAAAAGTGGTTGAAAAAGCTGATAAGACGAGTGTTAAAGTCGTCGAAGCAAATAAAGAAAAACCTGTAAAAGAGAAAAAAGGTTTTTTGCAAAAATTTGATGCTAACAAGGATGGTAAGGTTAGTAAGAAAGAGTTTAAAACCTATATGGGAAAACGTTTTCAACGTATGGACGTTGATGAAAGTGGTACGGTAAGTACTGATGAATTACGCCTCCACGCGATGAAGCAACAAAATAAAGGTGTTAGGAAAAAAATTGTCAAGCATGACAGTGATGGCGATGGCACTTTGAGTAAAGAAGAGTTTTTAGCTCCGAAAATTAAACAGGCAGAAGCAAAATTTGCTGAATTAGATATAGATAAAGATGGCAAATTAAGTGCTTATGAAATTTCTGGAAGTAAGAAAAATAAAAAGGCTGATAAGCCAAAAGCACCTGAATTATTCCCTAATATTGATGCGGATAAGAATGGGAAAATTAGTGATGAAGAAAAAAATGCCGCTTTTGAACGATTATTTGGTCGGTTAGATCAAAATAAAGATCAGATTGTCACTCAGGAAGAGGTTAAGGCAGGACGTAATAAACCTAGCAAATAATGCTTGTTGTGGTTTTAGTCTAAGATTTAAGAGCATCCTTTATTTTTCAGTTTACATTTTTTGTCCACGAAAGCATGAAAAACATCTCTGAAAGTCAATGTTTTTGGTGCTTTTTGTCGCCAATAAATCACCCCAGCCAATACTAAATTAAATAACATTAATAGCCTAAAAACAGTTAGAATGCTGGGTTTTATCATTTTTTGATGGCATTAATGCTTGCTCACTAAACTATGCAAAGTAAATATAACACTGATGATTTGAGAATTACGGCAATTAAAGAAGTTATCTCACCCGAGCAGCTTCATAACGATATGCCGCTAGTAGAGACGGCAGCAAAAACCGTATTAGCCACGCGAGCGGACATACATCAGGTTTTAACTGGTGAAGATGATCGTTTGTTGGTGATTGTAGGCCCTTGCTCAATTCATGATACCAAGGCTGCACATGAATATGCAGGACGTTTAAAAGCGATTAAAGATGAATTGGAAGATGATTTATTAATCGTGATGCGGGTGTACTTTGAAAAACCGCGTACTACTGTCGGCTGGAAAGGTTTAATTAATGACCCAGAGCTTAATGATAGTTTTAACATTAATAAAGGTTTGCATATCGCACGGGAATTATTGCTAGATTTAAATAAATTAGGTGTTCCCGCCGCAACCGAATATTTAGACTTGATTACTCCGCAATATGTGTCTGATTTAATTTCTTGGGGGGCAATTGGAGCTAGAACTACGGAAAGTCAGGTACATAGAGAATTATCTTCGGGCTTATCCTGTCCTGTCGGTTTTAAAAATGCTACCGATGGCTCGATTAAAATTGCCATAGATGCGATTAATTCGGCGATGAGTCCTCATCATTTCTTATCGGTTACTAAAGAAGGGCGTTCAGCCATTTTTTCAACGACAGGCAATGAAGACGTACATATTATTTTACGAGGCGGTAATGATAGACCTAACTATGATGCTGTCAGTGTAGAACAAGTTGCCGAAGGCTTAGAGGCCGCTAATTTACGCTCTAATATCATGGTTGATTTTAGTCATGCTAACAGTCTGAAACAATGCCAACGCCAATTAGTCGTTGGTGATGATGTCGGTGGACAAATTGCTGGTGGTGATAAACGAATCATGGGTGTAATGATTGAAAGTCACTTAAAAGCGGGTCGTCAAGATCAGGTTGCAGGACAAGCCTTAGAATATGGTAAAAGTATTACCGATGCCTGTTTAAGCTGGGAAGATACCGTGGATTTATTAAACAAATTAGCGCAATCCGTGCAAAAACGTAGAACTGTAAAAATTTAGAGGGAGCTTAGAACATGAAAATTTATGTAAATGGCGACAGCCGCGAATATGGTGACGACACTTCGGTTGCTAATATTGTGACTGACTTGGGTTTAGCGGGAAAACGCATTGCAGTGGAATTAAATAAAGAAATTCTACCTTTTGACCAGTATTCACAACAGCTTATACAAGTGGATGATAAGTTGGAAATTGTACAGGCGATAGGTGGTGGCGCAGATGATTCATTTACCCTCGGTGGACGCGTATTTAGTTCACGTTTATTAGTCGGTACAGGAAAATATAAAGATTTAGACGAAACGCGATTTGCGATTGAAGCCAGTGGTGCGGAAATTGTTACTGTTGCGATTCGCCGTACTAATATCGGACAAAATCCAGATGAGCCAAATTTATTAGATGTTATTTCTCCTGATAAATATACGATTTTACCGAATACTGCGGGCTGTTTTACCGCTGAAGACGCAGTGAGAACTTGCCGTTTAGGTCGAGAATTATTAGGCGGTCATAACTTAGTTAAATTAGAAGTGTTAGCCGATCAAAAAACTTTATTTCCCGATGTTGCTGAAACTTTTGGCGCGGCAGAATTATTAGTTAAAGATGGTTTTGATGTGATGGTTTATACCAATGATGACCCGATTGCTGCTAAACGCCTAGAAGATATTGGTTGTGTCGCCGTCATGCCTTTAGCTGCACCGATTGGTTCAGGCTTAGGAATTCGCAACCCATATAATATTTTAACGATTGTGGAAAATGCCAATGTGCCGATTTTGGTTGATGCAGGCGTTGGAACAGCTTCTGATGCAGCGATTGCAATGGAATTAGGGTGTGATGGTGTCTTAATGAATACCGCGATAGCCGCAGCACAAAATCCAGTATTAATGGCATCAGCGATGAAAAAAGGCATACAAGCAGGACGTGAAGCCTTTTTAGCAGGCAGAATGCCAAGAAAACGCTTTGCTTCTGCCTCATCACCTATAGATGGTTTGTTTTTATAATTAAAAAACTAATAGTTCTCACACTTAGCGTTACTGCCATTAAGTTAAGGAAATAACGAACAAGTCGGAGTCCAATAGCTTTAGCTATTGGCGTGTCTCGAAAATAGCTAAAGCTATTTTACTCCGTGTAATTGTCTTAACTTAACGAACGGTGTGGGAACGATAAAATATCTGATTTATTATGTCTTCTTCTGAAAGCCCCGAAATAACCCACCACATCCGCAGCTTCATCCGCAGACAAGGCAGAGCCACCGCTGGTCAAAAGCTCGCTATCGACATGCTCTGGGATAAATATTGCCTAGATCCCGAAAAAGATTATAACTTTAGCGAAGAGTTTAATAATAACGCTCCAGTTATTATGGAAATTGGCTTTGGTGATGGTGACAGCCTTGCAAAAATGGCGGCGGCAAATCCTCACTTAATCTATAGCGGTATCGAAGTTCACAAAGCTGGTATCGTACATTTGATGTTGCTATTAGAGCAACAGCACACAGCTAATGTCAGAATTTATTACCACGATGCCATTGAAATTTTAGAAAATCGTATTGCTGATAATACGCTTAGCGGCGTGCAATTATTTTTCCCAGACCCGTGGCAAAAACGCAAACATCATAAACGTCGTATCGTAAGACCTGAATTTTTAAAACTATTGCTTAAAAAGTTAGTTTCAGACGGCTATTTTCATGCTGCAACTGATTGGCAGCATTATGCCAAAGATATGCTGAAAATTTTATCCGCCGAAGCGGGTTTAATTAATACTAGTCCCACTAAAACTTATTGTGAGCGTCCTGATTACAGACCTTTAACTAAATTTGAACAAAGAGGGATTCGTTTAGGTCATGGAGTGTGGGATTTGGTTTTTAAGAAACCGTAAACGCGAGTTGTAAAGCAAAGACTAATTCTTGACTAAAATACTAGGAATAGTCATACTTTGTATAACTTTAACTATTAACCCTATGAAAACTATGGCAGAACCAATTATTT